>CAUQNI010000006.1:0-86208 GCA_963519555.1 uncultured bacterium | reverse complement strand
TTGTTTGTTTTGAAAGTTGTTCAAACGTTTCTTTGCTCAGTTTAGAATCTGAAACGATGATATCAATATCAGAGATATTGTAGAAGGTATAAAAATCAAATTTATTGAACTTACTATTGTCAGCTAGTAAGTATTTTTTATTGGAATTATTGAGGGCGATACGTTGAGATTCGCCTTCCTCTTCACTAAAGGTCGCAATCGCATTGTCCTTAATACCATTACAGCTAACGAAGGCTTTAGAAAATTGGAGATTGGCCAAGTTTTGCAAGGTTAGTGTTCCGACAAAGGCTCCAGTGATAGAGCGGTAGTTTCCACCAATTAAAATCAAATCTGTTAGTTTTCGTTCGTTTAGGATGAGAAAAACTGGTAAACTGTTTGTTACAACACGAATATTATCAATTGGAAGTTCACGAGCAAAAGATTCCAAGGTTGTCCCTGGACCGATAAAAATAGTTTCCCCTTCATCAATTAAATGACCTGCAAAACGGCTAATTTCTTGTTTTTCTGCAATCTGCAAGCTTTGTTTTTCAATATTGGAACGTTCATTGTTTAAAATAGAACCTGTGCGAATTTTCTCAGCTCCCCCGTGAACTCGAACAAGTAGATCCTTGTCTGCCAACTCTTGCAAGTAGCGTCTAGCAGTCATATCTGATACATCCAAGCGAGCCATGATTTCTTTTACAGTAATAGTTCCCTTTGTATTTACCGTTTCTAGAATATTATCTAGTTTTTCCTGCTTTAACATCCTTATCACCTCTATTTCTATTACTATTTTATCATAAAGTGTTCAATCAATCAATTTAAAAAACAAAAGAAAACAAAAACAAAAATATCATGGTTGTTTTAAACAAACCATGATATTTGTTATCGCTTCTGAAATAGTTGACTTAGTCCAAACCATAGTTGTAGTCATCGTCTTGCATGGCTTCAACTTCACCAAGAAGGTAACCATTTCCGACTTGAGAGAAGAAGTCGTGGTTAGAAGTTCCTGTTGAAATACCGTTCATGACGATTGGGTTGACATCATCAGCCGAATCTGGGAAGAGTGGATCTTGTCCCAGGTTCATGAGTGCCTTATTAGCATTGTAGCGAAGGAAGGTTTTAACTTCTTCCGTCCAACCAACACCGTCATAGAGGCTCTCTGTGTAGCCTTCTTCATTCTCGTAAAGAGTGTATAGCAGGTCGTACATCCAATCTTTTAGCTTTTCTTGCTCTTCTTCAGGTAATTCATTGAAACCAAGTTGGAATTTATATCCGATGTAGGTTCCGTGAACAGATTCGTCACGAATAATCAATTTAATGATTTCCGCAACATTGGCTAACTTGTTGTTCCCAAGATAGTAGAGGGGAGTGAAGAAACCAGAGTAGAAGAGGAAGGTTTCAAGGAAGACGCTGGCAACTTTCTTTTCAAGTGGGCTACCGTTGAGGTAGATTTCATTGACAATCTCAGCCTTCTTTTGTAGATAAGGATTGGTATTGGTCCATTCGAAAATTTCTTCAATCTCAGCCTTGGTATTCAAGGTAGAAAAGATTGATGAGTAAGATTTTGCATGGACAGATTCCATAAATTGGATGTTGTTGAAGACAGCTTCCTCATGCGGTGTACGGATGTCCGAGCGAAGGGCCTGAACTCCTGTTTCAGATTGCATAGTATCGAGAAGTGTTAAACCACCAAAGACTTTTCCGACCAAGTCTTTTTCCTTGTTTGATAGCTTTCTCCAGTCGTCTAGGTCATTTGACAAGGGAATACGTGTATCAAGCCAGAATTGCTCTGTTAACTTTTCCCAAGTTGATTTATCGATGACATCTTCGATAGCATTCCAGTTAATGGCTTTGTAGTAAGTTTCCATTTGAAATCTCTTTCTGTGTTTAATATTGCGAACTCACAATTATTTCTATTTTATCATAATTCCAGAGGAGTATCGCACAAAAAGTCGGAAGCCCGACTTTTATTTCATAGTATAGATGTTTGTTCCAGCTTAGTTTAGTGTGGTAAATGAATCGCTAATCTGAGAAAATGTAGTTTCCTCAAGCAGAGATTAAATCACACAGCTTTCACATTGGTTGGCACCGACTTCTCCACCATCATCAGTAAAGGTACGGACGTAGTAGATAGACTTGATACCTTTGTTAAAGGCATAGTTACGAAGAATAGACAAGTCACGTGTCGTTTGTTTGTTTTCTTTCTTCCATTCGTAAAGTCCTTTTGGAATGTCACTACGCATGAAGAGAGTGAGTGAAAGTCCTTGGTCCACGTGCTCAGTCGCAGCAGCATAAACATCAATGACCTTACGCATATCCATGTCGTAGGCAGAAGTATAGTAAGGAATGGTTTCTGTTGACAAGCCAGCAGCAGGATAGTAGATTTTACCGATTTTCTTCTCTTGACGTTCTTCGATACGTTGCGTAATCGGGTGGATAGAAGCAGAAACGTCGTTGATGTAACTGATAGAACCATTTGGTGCTACAGCAAGGCGGTTTTGGTGGTAAAGACCATCTGCTTGCACCTTGTCGCGAAGTTCAGCCCAGTCAGCAGCACTTGGGATAAAGACATCTTTGAAGAGTTCTTTAACACGTTCTGATTTTGGAAGGAATTCGCCTGTAATATACTTGTCAAAGTAGCTTCCGTTAGCATAGTCTGATTTTTCAAAGTTGTGGAAGGTGATACCACGTTCACGCGCGATATTGTTTGACTCAACCAAGGTCCAGTAGTTCATAAGCATAAAGTAGATGCTAGTAAACTCAACAGACTCAGGTGATCCATATTCAATCAGTTGTTGGGCAAGGTAGCTGTGAAGTCCCATGGCACCAAGACCAAAGGTATGTGCTTGGCTATTTCCATGGTCGATAGTAGGAACAGCTACGATGTGTGAACTATCTGTAACGAAAGTAAGGGCGCGAACCATAGCACGGATAGAGCGACCAAAGTCAGGTGAAGTCATCATGTTGACCACGTTGGTTGAACCAAGGTTACATGAAACGTCTGTTCCCATTTGAAGGAATTCTTGAGCATCGTTGATCAAGCTTGGTTCTTGGACTTGAAGAATCTCAGAACACAAGTTACTCATGATAATCTTTCCATCAACAGGATTTGCACGGTTAGCCGTATCAATGTTGACTACATAAGGGTAGCCAGATTCTTGTTGCAATTTAGAAATTTCAGTTTCCAAATCACGCGCCTTGATTTTTGTCTTACGGATGTTTGGATTTGCGACCAATTCATCGTATTTTTCAGTGATGTCGATGTAGTTGAATGGCAGACCGTATTCTTTTTCTACAGAGTAAGGGCTGAAGAGGTACATTTCTTCATTTTTACGCGCCAATTCGTAGAATTTATCTGGTACCACAACACCAAGTGATAGAGTCTTAACACGAACTTTTTCATCGGCATTTTCTTTCTTAGTTGAAAGGAAGGCGATAATATCTGGGTGGAAGACGTTGAGGTAGACAACACCAGCACCTTGACGTTGCCCCAATTGGTTAGAGTAAGAGAAGCTGTCTTCGAAGAGTTTCATAACTGGTACGACACCAGAAGCTGCTCCTTCATAGCCCTTGATAGGAGCTCCAGCTTCACGAAGGTTGCTGAGGGTAATTCCCACACCACCACCGATACGTGAAAGTTGAAGAGCAGAGTTGATAGAACGACCGATAGAGTTCATATCATCTGTGACCTGAATCAAGAAACAAGATACCAACTCCCCACGACGAGCACGACCAGCATTCAAGAAGGAAGGAGTAGCGGGTTGGTAGCGTTGGTGGATGATTTCATTGGCAATATCAATTGCAACAGCTTCATTACCATCAGCAAAATAAAGGGCGTTAAAGAGGACACGGTCTTCCATATTTTCAAGATAATATTCACCGTCGTTTGTTTTCAAAGCATATTGATTATAAAATTTATAAGCAGCCATGAAAGACTTGAATTGGAAGTTTTGGTCTTTGATAAATTGCGATAATTCTTCCAAAAACTCTGGTCGGTATTTCTTGATAAAGGCTGTTTCGATGTAGTTGTGCTCAATGAGGTAGTTGATCTTATCTTTGATTGAATCAAAAACCATAGTATTTGGAACTACATTTTCTTTAAAGAAGGCATCCAAGGCTTCTTTATCTTTATGAAGCATGATTTGTCCATTAACAGGACGATTGATTTCGTTATTGAGACGGAAGTAAGTTACGTCTTCAAGATGTTTTAATCCCATAAAATTTCCCTTATCTAATTACAAAAGAAAGGCCTCTAAGTTAGCCCTAGAAGCAGTTTCTTCTGGATGATGTACTAAGATTATGCTAATTGTTTCAGTTTTCCTGGTTGGAAACCTGAGAAGACTTCAGTTGATGTTTGGATAACAGGAGCTGCGCTGAAACCGAGCTCTTTAACTTGATCGATATACTCAGGTTGCTCATCAAGATTGATTTCTTTATATTCAACGTTATTACTGTCCAAGAAACGTTTGGTCATCTTACATTGGACACAGTTGTTTTTAGAATAAACGGTTACCATTGTGTAACTCCTCTTCAAAATTTAATACTATCTTAGTATATCAGAAAATAAATTTTTGTCAATGGTTTTAAACTAAATATAGTGGTCTGTTTTTACACATAATCAAACAAAACACAATATGTAGTGTTTGATTTGTGAAATAGTGATAATTCTCATATAAGTAGTTTTTTGGAAAACTATATCCTGTGTTTTGTTATCTAGAATAGAAGATTTTCAGCAAGTTATCTGAAAGGAAATCGAATAAATCCCATAAAATGCTTGAAAAAAATCCTAGAAGATGATATAATACCAAATTGTAAGGGTTATCACATATAACTCAAAAAAGAAAGAACAAAAGGAGAGTCAAACTATGGCTTCTAAAGATTTCCACGTAGTGGCAGAAACAGGTATTCACGCACGTCCAGCAACATTGTTGGTACAAACTGCTAGCAAATTTGCTTCAGATATCACTCTTGAGTACAAAGGTAAATCAGTTAACCTTAAATCAATCATGGGTGTTATGAGTCTTGGTGTTGGCCAAGGTGCTGACGTAACTATCTCAGCTGAAGGTGCAGATGCAGATGACGCTATCGCTGCAATCTCAGAAACAATGGAAAAAGAAGGATTGGCATAAGGAAAATGACAGAAATGCTTAAAGGAATCGCAGCATCTGACGGTGTTGCAGTTGCAAAAGCATATCTACTCGTTCAACCGGATTTGTCATTCGAGACTGTTTCAGTCGAAGATACAAACGCAGAAGAGGCTCGTTTGGATGTAGCTCTTGAAGCTTCTCAAAACGAGCTTTCTCTTATCCGTGAGAAAGCTGTAGGTACGCTTGGTGAAGAAGCGGCTCAAGTTTTTGACGCTCATTTGATGGTTCTTGCTGACCCAGAATTGATTGGTCAGATTAAAGAAACAATTCGTGCTAAGAAAGTCAATGCTGAAGCAGGTCTTAAAGAAGTGACTGACATGTTCATCACTATCTTTGAAGGCATGGAAGACAACCCATACATGCAAGAACGTGCAGCGGATATCCGCGATGTGACAAAACGTGTATTGGCAAACCTTCTTGGTAAAAAATTGCCAAACCCAGCTTCAATCAACGAAGAAGTAATCGTGATTGCACATGACTTGACACCATCTGATACAGCTCAATTGGACAAAAACTTTGTAAAAGCTTTTGTAACAAACATCGGTGGACGTACAAGCCACTCAGCTATCATGGCACGTACACTTGAAATTGCAGCTGTATTGGGAACAAATAACATCACTGAAGTAGTGAAAGACGGTGATATCCTTGCCGTTAACGGAATTACTGGTGAAGTGATTATCAACCCAACTGATGAGCAAGCGACAGAATTTAAAGCAGCTGGTGAAGCTTATGCTAAACAAAAAGCTGAATGGGCACTGTTGAAAGATGCTCAAACAGTGACTGCTGACGGTAAACACTTCGAGTTGGCTGCTAACATCGGTACTCCAAAAGACGTTGAAGGTGTTAACAATAACGGTGCAGAAGCTGTTGGACTTTACCGTACAGAGTTCTTGTACATGGATTCTCAAGACTTCCCAACTGAAGATGAGCAGTATGAAGCATACAAGGCTGTTCTTGAGGGAATGAATGGTAAACCAGTAGTTGTTCGTACAATGGATATCGGTGGAGATAAGGAACTTCCTTACTTCGATATGCCACACGAAATGAACCCATTCCTTGGATTCCGTGCCCTTCGTATCTCTATTTCTGAAACTGGAGATGCAATGTTCCGCACACAAATCCGTGCCCTTCTTCGTGCTTCTGTTCATGGTCAATTGCGTATCATGTTCCCAATGGTTGCCCTCTTGAAAGAATTCCGTGCAGCTAAAGCAGTTTATGAAGAAGAAAAAGCAAACCTTCTTGCGGAAGGTGTTGCAGTTGCGGATGATATCCAAGTTGGTATCATGATTGAAATCCCTGCAGCAGCTATGCTTGCAGACCAATTTGCTAAAGAAGTTGACTTCTTCTCAATTGGTACAAATGACTTGATCCAATACACAATGGCAGCAGACCGTATGAACGAACAAGTTTCATACCTTTACCAACCATATAACCCATCAATCCTTCGCTTGATTAACAACGTTATCAAGGCAGCTCACGCTGAAGGTAAATGGGCTGGTATGTGTGGTGAGATGGCTGGTGACCAAAAAGCTGTTCCACTTCTTGTCGGAATGGGCTTGGATGAGTTCTCTATGTCAGCAACATCTGTACTCCGTACACGTAGCTTGATGAAGAAATTGGATACTGCTAAGATGGAAGAGTACGCTAACCGTGCCCTTACAGAGTGTTCAACAATGGAAGAAGTTCTTGAACTTCAAAAAGAATACGTTAACTTCGATTAATGTCATTAACCTTGTAACTTAGTTGCAAGGTTTTTTGACGTATTTTGGAAAAGTATAGTCTTATAAAGTTCACTTTTCAATGCTCCAGAGGCATGGTATAATAGGGGGAAGTAAATAGAATAAGAGAGAAACCATGTCTAAAGAAATTGATATTGAGTATTACCACCAGCTAGCTTTGCAAAAGCAGAAGGAGCATCGCAAAGTCTTGGCCAATTTAAAGAAAAAGCCACCAAAAAATCTAGATAAGATAGCCCAGCAGATTCATCAAGAAGTCTTTGAGGAGATTGATTGCACTGCCTGTGCTAACTGTTGTAAGACTTTAGGCCCTGACTTCAAGGAAGCAGATATTACCCGTATTGCTAAGTATTTTAAGATGAAACTACCAGCTTTTGAAGCGGAGTTTCTGCAGGTGGATGAAGATGGAGATAAGGTTTTTAAATCCATGCCTTGTCCATTTTTGGGAGGAGATAATCTCTGTTCCATCTATGACGTTCGTCCAAAAGCCTGTCGTGAATTTCCCCATACAGACCGTAAAAAGATCCATCAAATCAACCATCTAACGATTAAGAATACCTTGACCTGTCCAGCAGCCTATCTCTTTGTTGAAAAATTAAAGAATAAGTTATAGAGATTTAAAGGATCAAAATTTTTTATAATAACTAGCAATATGAAGGGAGTGCTCCTGTGCCTAGACCAAAAACAAAAGAGGAGCTAGTGCTGGCCTCTAAGGAAAACTATGAAAAGCTCAACATTTTCATCTAAACGTTATATAAGATCAAAAGGGCTACCAAGTGACGGAGCCCTTTTGAGTTATACAAGCAAATTACCATGCAAAAGCTGTCGTTAAAGCATTGAGAGCTTCTAACCATTGCTTATTCTTTACAGGGCAAAGAGTTACGGATATACCTGCCATATCCAGACTGGTCATAAATGTTCCTGATTTTATAAATGTGATAGTGACTCCTTCAATTTCTAAGAGTTGAAGGAGATCATTGAGAAATATGCCCATTTCTAGATTGGTAGTAGTGCCTAGATTATTTACAAGCAATATAAATTGATCACCCTTTTTCCAATGATAGTGCAATCTTAATTTGCTTATAATTTCATTTGCAAGGATTTCCGAAGATTGAAATGGAACGATACGATATCCTTCTTCGCCATGTATCCCAATACCATAGGAAATTTTTCCTTCTTCCAAGCTAAATAGTGGAAGGGTGGTTTGGGGTAGACTAGCGGATTTCCTTGCAAAGCCAATTGTTGCGATTTCGGGAGCAATCTCATGACCTAAATCGGTTAGTTGTTCTATGTCGGCACCATTTTGAGCTGCAAATCCTAGAATTTTATGAAGTAAAATTGTCCCTGCAAGCCCTCTTCCTCTAATTTGAAATCTATTGTGAGGTTCAATAGAAATATCGTCGTGTGCTAGACTATAGCCGACTTTAATTCCTTCTTGTCTAGCGGTGTTAATGGCCCAGCTAAATTCTTTGATGTCTGCTTCGAAATTTTTTACAATGATGAAGACACCGTGACCATTGTTTAAAAAACGAATGGACTCTAAGATTTCAGTTCTTGTAGGTGGAGTAAATAATTGGCCATAGATAGCAGCAGTAAGCATTCCTTCTCCCACATATCCAATATGAGCGGGTTCGTGACCGGAACCTCCACCCGACAAGATTGGAACCTGATGAGGATTTCGATTTTTTTGATAGACTAATGGTAAAGTAGGGTGTTTTTCTAATTCGGGATGACTGCTAACAGTTGCTGAAATGTAACTTGAAATAATTTTCTGTTTATGATTTGAAATAAATGTCATTGTGGTCTCTTTCCAATAATTGTCATGATTAGAAAGTCTGGTTGTGGAACTGGACTTTTTTTATTGACGTAAGCCTTCACGATTTCTGCTAGAGCATGTGAATGATAGTCTAACAAAAAACAAGTATAAGCAGATGAATCGATATCAATCTGACCGTATTCTTTTAAAATTTTTGATACAAGCAAGCGACAGTAACTGATAAAGTGGTCATAGAAGTTATTTTGCCCTTGAATATCAAAAAGTTGAATATAAAAGTCACGCTCTTGTTCGAAATAAAAAAATAATTCTTGTAATAGTTTTTGGCCTGAAATGAAGTCCAAGTTATTGGTGATATACTCGGTTAAGTCATTTTCAAATATCCAGTCTAGCAGTTCATATTTGTCAAGAAAGTGATTATAAAAGGTCTGTCTACGAATGCCAGCTGATTCCATGATATCTACAATAGAGATTTTATCAAATTCTCTAGTAGCTAATAGGTCTCTAAATGCCTTGGCAATTCGTTTTTTTGTAATGAGTGATGATGCCATAGGAAACCTTTCTTTTACTTACTTCATTTTACCAAAAAATGTTTTAAACGGGTTTAAAAGGGGACAAATAATAGAATCTGTCCCTTATCAGCCAGCAATAAAAAATATATAATGAAAACGAAAACAAAGGTACATGCCGAAAGGAGTTTCTCATGAAAAAAATTATAAATGAACCGACACAAGTTGTTGATGAAATGTTGCAGGGATTGTCATTCATGCATGATGACTTGGTAGAACGCTTAGATGGTTTTGATGTCATCGTTAGAAAGGCAGAAAAGACAGGAAAAGTTGGACTCATTTCAGGTGGAGGTTCAGGACATGAACCAAGTCATGCTGGATTTGTAGGAGATGGAATGTTGTCTGCTGCCATTTGTGGAGCAGTCTTCACTTCACCTACTCCGGACCAAATATTAGAAGCCATTAAGGCGGCTGATGAAGGTGCTGGAGTTTTCATGGTTATCAAGAACTATTCTGGAGACATCATGAACTTTGAAATTGCACAAGAACTTGCTGAAATGGAAGGTATTGATGTAGCAAGCGTTGTGGTTGATGATGATATTGCTGTTGAAAATAGTCTCTATACCCAAGGGCGTCGAGGTGTTGCAGGTACTATTTTAGTCCATAAAATTTTGGGTGATGCAGCTCGTTCTGGTAAATCATTATCTGAAATGAAGGACTTGGCCGACAAACTTGTCTTAGAAATTAAAACAATTGGGTTGGCCTTGTCTGGAGCAACCGTTCCTGAAGTTGGTAAACCAGGATTTGTTCTAGAAGATGATGAATTTGAATATGGAGTTGGTATTCACGGTGAGCCTGGATATAAAAAAGAGAAAATGCAACCTTCAGCACAATTGGCTTCAGAATTGGTTGAAAAATTATCTGAAGGTTTCCAACTTAAAGCTGGTGAACGCTATGGGCTTCTCATCAATGGTTTAGGAAGCACACCACTTATGGAGCAATACGTATTTGCAAATGATGTGGCTAAATTACTCCATGAAAAAGGTGTTGAGTTGGCGTTTAAGAAAATTGGAAACTATATGACTTCAATCGATATGGCTGGTTTGTCATTGACATTGATTCGATTGGCAGATGATGAGTGGTTGGATGCTTTAAATGCACCTGTTACAACACCAGCTTGGTAAAACTCAAGGAGGAAATGTCGCATGAATGCTGAACAAGCTCTTGAATGGATGAAGCTTTTTAATGAAAAGATTCAAGAACAGAAAGATTATCTTAGTGAGCTAGACACTCCTATAGGAGATGGAGACCACGGTGGAAACATGGCGCGTGGAATGGCTGCAGTTATGGAAAATTTAGAAGGAAAGCAATTTGAAACCAGCAGTGATGTGTTTAAACTTGTCTCAATGCAACTACTAAGTAAGGTAGGAGGTGCTTCTGGTCCCTTGTATGGCTCTGCTTTTATGGGAATGTCCAAGGCTGATTCTCATTCAAAATTAGAAGAAATCTTACAAAGTGGTCTGGATATGATTGTCAAACGTGGAAAAGCAGAAGTTGGAGAGAAGACAATGGTTGATGTTTGGACTCCTGTTATTGCTGCCTTGTCTGCTGGTCAATTGACTCATGAGCTTATTGATAAGCTAGTGAATGCTACCAAAGATTTACTTGCAACTAAAGGAAGGGCATCTTATGTAGGAGAACGTTCTCTTGGACATATTGATCCTGGGTCATTCTCATCAGGATTACTCTTTACTGCTCTTTTAGAAACTGGGGTGGTTTAATGGGAAGTATTGGTCTTGTTATCGTTTCACATTCCAAACACATTGCACAAGGTGTCGTTGAACTGATTAGTGAAGTAGCTAAAGATGTTCCGATTACTTATGTAGGAGGAACCGAAGATGGAGGAATTGGAACGAGTTTTGATCAAGTAGATAGGGTTGTTTCCGAAAATCCAGCAGATACTTTATTAGCCTTTTTTGACCTAGGTTCTGCTAAAATGAACTTAGAAATGGTGGCTGATTTCAGTGATAAAAGTATCATCATCAACAGGGTTCCAATTGTAGAAGGTGCCTATACTGCAGCTGCTCTTCTTCAGGCTGGTGCAGAACTGTCAGTTATTCAAACACAGTTGGCGGAGCTTGAAATCAATAAATAAGGAATCTTCCTATCATTCCTTTTATAGGTGAGCTATTGATTATCTCAACTATCAAATTTTAAGTAAATAATTTCAAAATCAGAAAGGGATTGCTTTATGCAGTTCCTTTTTATTTTAACAGGAGTAAAGCTATAGTGTTTCTAAATTGTGAATCATTCAAAACAGATTGTGATGGGACTATTCTAGCTTTAGAATCCTTCAAAAATTAACATTTAAGGCTATCAATGGCTTAGAATAGTGCGAAAACATTTAGTTTATAGGAATTCTAGGTCTAGAATTACATGGATATATATGAAGTTAGGGTATTCGATAGTTAGGATTGTTCTATTCTGAAAGATTTGGGCTGTCAATTGTATGGGATAGTAGTTTGCCAATGAATTTTGAAAATTAGAGAGGATAAAAAGAATCTTGACATTATTAGTTTCTTGCATTATAATGAAATTACGTACCATTAGTATGTTGGAAAGGAGTTATAATGGCAAGGAATAGAAACCCACATGAAACTAGAAAAAAAATACTAGAAGTTTCGAAAGATTTATTTTTAGAAAAAGGATTTGATAATACCTCAATACAAGATATAATCGATGGGTTAGGTGGGTTGACAAAAGGTGTTATTTATCATCATTTCGAGTCTAAAGATGAAATATTGCAATCAATCATTAGCGAAAATAATCAAGAAATTTTAAATTACAATTGGAGAGGAGATACTGCATTAGAAAAAATACAAAATTCTTTGATGGATGCGTTCTCTAATTTAGAACAACAAAGATTAGTATACTCTGTCTCAATTATGCTAAGAAGTCCACGTTTGTTAGGAGAGCAGTATTTAAGTTTATTTTCTGATTTTTTACCAGGGATTAGAGAAAAAGTTTTCGAAGGTGTTAAAGATAAATCAATTAAAACAGAATATCCTGAAGAGCTAGCTGATTTGATTGTTTTAACTTTGAATATTTGGATTGGGTTTCAAATTTCTATTTATTCAGTAGAAGAATTAAAGAGTAAAATGAAGTTCATTAAACTAACTTTTGAAGGTTTGGGAGTGCAGTTGATTACTGATGAAATGATGGAAGTAATTTTCCAATTATTTGATCACTTAAAAGGTGTCAAATAAATTTTAAGTATTGATATTTAAAAAAATACCATACTCTAGATATGGTATTAAAAATTCCAGTATACATACCTTTAGTATGTTTATTTTTTGAATCTTAACATACCGGGAGTATGTAAGGTGTTTTTTGAATAGTGTAATTAATATTAACAAAATTTTTTGGAGGAAAAATCTATGTTGTCGCTTATTAAAATTGAATTAAATAAAGTTTCTAAATTTAAATTATTTTTAGCATGGCTGTGTACTATATTTATAGTGTTAGGTATTACAGCAATCATTATTATGGGTTTAGGTACTGACAATAAACTAGGAGAATTCACTGGACAGGATTCTAATGTTATTAGAATTACTGATAAATGGGGAAGTTGGGCAATTGCAACATCATTGTTTGGCTCTTTATTTACCAAAGCAGCATTTTTAATTTTCGAATCTTATTTATTGTCTACGATTATTATTGATGAATTTAAACGAAGAACAATTTTTCAGCTGTTTTCCTACCCTGTTTCTAAAATAAAGTTACTATGGGGAAAAGTGCTTACAGTAATTCTGATATCATTTATTGCTCATTTTTCTGCACATTTAGTTATTCAATTATTAATTAAATTAGTAGCAGTTTTAACCGAATCAAATTATATCCCAGTAGCTAATCAAATGATTGACTTAGCTGGAATTACGTTTGGAACGGTATTAATCGGAATACTACCTTTTGTTTTAGGTATGATTAAGCATTCAACAGCTATAACAATGCTTACAGGACTTGGTTTAGCAGCATTACTTTCAAATGTAAGTCCAGGAAGTTTATCTAATAATATTGCTGATAACTTATTCTTTTTGATATTTGCAAGTTTCATAAGTTTAATGATTACTTCATTTTCAATTTATACTATTTCAAGACAAGATATTAATATCAAGTAGTATAGCTGAATTTAATGGAAGTAAAATGATAATTCTTTAATGATTACTTTAAAAGAAGAGCTGGATAAATTGGTATTTATGCTCCTGAAGAAAAATCCTTGCATTTAAAGCTAGATATAGAAAGAGAGATAGAAATGAGAAATATTGTTGAAATAAAAGAAGTTTTTAAAACAATTGATAAAGAAGAAATTTTAAGTGGTATTAACTTACAAATTTCTGAAGGAGAAATCTATGGATTTTTAGGACCAAATGGCGCAGGGAAAACAACTTTAATGAAATGCATGTTATCCTTATCAACTGTTACATCTGGTAGTATTGAAATCTTTAGGAAAAATCTACAAGAACACAGAGAAGAAATCCTAAGTCAGGTTGGAAGTGTTATTGAAACACCAATTTTTTATGATAATTGCACTGCAAAAGAAATTTTAGAAATTCACGCTCAGTATATGGGGAAAAATATTATTGAATCAGATATAATAAGAGCCTTAAGAATGGTCGGATTAAAGAATACGACTAAAAAAGTAAAAGAGTTTTCGTTAGGAATGAGGCAAAGGCTTGGTTTAGCTCGTGCCTTTCTAACAAAACCTAAATTGTTAATTTTAGATGAGCCAATCAATGGTTTAGATCCAATAGGAATTCAAGAAATTCGAAATCTTTTGTTGTCTCTTTCTAAGGAGCATGGAATTACAATACTAATATCGAGTCATATATTATCGGAAATTTCACAGATAGCAGATAAAATTGGTTTTATCAAAAATGGAGAAATGCTAGAACAGGTCTCTATGAAAGAGATTAGGAGGGAGAATATTGACTTAGAAGAATATTTTATGTCACATTTTCTAAATGAAATGTAAGAATTACGAGGTAGATTAGGAATGAAACAATTGACAAAGTACCATAAGAAGTATTTTTATACTTTCATGATTTTTAATATATTAGTTCCTTTAACTAATATTGCTTTTGCTTATTCTATTAAAATTATAATTGATAGTGGAATGTCCCAAAATAGGGAAGCTCTAACCCAAGCGATACTAATAGGCGCTATCGTAATATTTATCTATGCCAGTCTTAATTTTATATCCCTTCGATTAAGAAATAAACTTGTTAGGCAGATTATGTCAAGATACAAAAATAAGGTGTTTAAATCTATTTTAGATAGGGATTATAGAGAATTTTCTAAGGAAAAATCAGGGAAATTTATTTCAATATTAACTGAGAACATGAAGAAAATTGAGCAGGATTATTTGCACCAGTATTTTAATATTTCAAAAAATATTTCCTTAATGATTTTCTCACTAGTAGCCATGTTTATAGGTAATTGGTTTTTGACCTTATTAGTTATCATTGCTGGCATTATTCCTATGATGATTTCAGGTTTTATTGGACAAAAATCAGCCTCTCTACAAAATAGTTCTATGATAGCCGAGCAGAAATATTTAGCTAAGGTTAAAGATATTTTAGCAGGGTTTCTAGTTATAAAGAGTTTTAATGTGAAAGAGGCTATCGGTCAAGATTACAAAAACGAAAGCGAAAAATTGGATGAGATATATTTCATCAAAGGGAAATTTGATGTTTTATCTAATGTTATTTCTCAACTTTCAGGGATGATTGTTTTTTTAGTAGCCTTTGGTGGAGGAATGTATCTGGTCTTCGGTGGGCATACCACAATTGGGAGTGTTACAGCTATTGTTCAACTAGTCAATTTTGTAGTAATGCCACTAAATGAAATTGGTATGGGAATGAGTAAATTCCGCGAAGGTCAGGCTACACTGAATTCATTTGAGGTAAAAGATGTAATCGAACTTCAAACTCGTAAAACGAAAGAATATTTTGATGATGTCATTTCTTTTTCAAATGTAGATTTTTCCTACCCTAATACTGAGGAAAAGATTTTTAATAAATTATCTTTACAGATCAAAAAGGGGGAAAAAATTGCAATAGTAGGTATGTCAGGTAGTGGAAAATCAACTTTACTCAATCTATTACTGCGTTTCTATGATGTAACAAGTGGGTATATCTCAATTGATAATCAAGATTTGCAAGCTATTTCAGCAGAGAGCCTTTATAACTTAATGACTATTGTTCAGCAAGATGTTTATATCTTTGATGATACTTTAAAAGCAAATATTACCCTTAGTCAATCCTTTACTGAAGATGATATAAAAAAAGCTGTACAGCAGTCTGGCTTAGAAAGTTATATTTTAGAAAATGAATTAGGTCTACAAACTTCATGTGGCGAGAATGGATCAAATCTATCTGGGGGAGAAAGACAGAGACTTAGTATTGCGCGTGCTTTAATTCGAAAAACACCAATCTTATTATTAGATGAGGCTACCTCGTCTTTAGATAATAAAGTTACTACTGAAATTGAAAATTCAATTTTAGAAATTCAAGATTTGACGGTTCTTGTTGTTACTCATAAGTTAAATAAGAGCATGTTGAAAAAATACAATAGAATTCTTTTTATGAAAAATGGAGTTATTGTTGAAGATGGTTCTTTTGATAACTTGATGGATAGGAAAGGTGAATTTTATAAATTGGTTGAGTTGAGTGTGTAGTGCTACCAGAATAAAAAGAGGACGAAAATCTTTAATCTCAAGTTGTTTTTCAATAATATTATGGTTGTATAAACAAAGGGAATTTGAGAATTAAAAAGTGACTAAAAAAAGAAGGCTAAATAATATTAATCTGTAAAATACAACTCATCGAATATGATTAAATGGTAAATATCAATTAAATTGAAAATTTTATAGTGTTATAATATAATTAAACCATAAGAGCAAGAAGGTTGTGCTTCAAAAATAATCTGAGTACAGTATAACAGTCATTATTTTGAAACATTAGGTACCTAAAAGGAGAATATTTAAGTGAAACATTTTTTTGCAGGATTTGGTGAAATAAACTTTATAAATTATCTATTGTTTCTATGTGTAGGACTAGCCCCTCTTTTTCATATCTATGTAATAGGCTCTGAAATGAATTTTGTGAAAATAGTGTTATCTATTTTGGGAATTATATTTGTTTGTATTTTAACTATTGCTCGAATTTATAGAAGATTTTTCTATAATTCACTAGAATAGTATGGGTTAGTTAATCAATTGGAACGATTATTTTTTGTGATACTATACCACTTTTAAGTTTTTACATTAAACAACTGGCTGAAGTGAAAGTTGTTTATCTTAGAAAGGAAAACTCTCAAATTGTCCTACAAATTTCTACTCTTCGACCTTGACCACACCTTGCTTGATTTTGATGCTGCTGAGGATGTGGCTCTAACGCAACTCCTAAAAGAAGAAGGAGTTGCAGATATTCAGGCTTATAAAGACTACTATGTTCCTATGAATAAGGCTCTCTGGAAGGACTTGGAGCAAAAGAAAATTAGTAAACAAGAGCTGGTTAACACGCGCTTTTCTCGTTTATTTGCTCATTTTGGACAGGAAAAAGACGGTAGTTTTCTAGCCCAGCGTTACCAGTTTTACTTAGCCCAGCAGGGACAAACTCTTTCGGGCGCTCATGAACTCTTAGACAGTCTCATCGATCGTGATTATGACTTGTATGCTGCGACAAATGGCATTACTGCTATTCAGACAGGGCGTTTGGCTCAATCTGGTCTGGCTCCCTATTTCAACCAAGTCTTTATCTCTGAACAGTTGCAAACTCAAAAGCCTGATGCTCTCTTTTATGGAAAGATTGGTCAGCAGATTGCAGGTTTTAGCAAAGAAGAGACGCTGATGATTGGAGATTCCCTAACCGCCGACATTCAAGGTGGCAATAATGCTGGGATTGACACGATTTGGTACAATCCTCATCACCTCGAAAATCCCACACAAGCCCAGCCAACCTACGAAGTCCATTCTTACAAAGAGTTGCTGGATTGTTTAGATAAACTGTAAAAAGTGGTTTAGATAGCCACTTTTTGCTATAATAGAGGCAGTAAAAAAGAAGGAGTCGGCTATGGAACACTCGTCTTGGCATGATTTGATTAAGGGACAATTACCTGAAGGTTATTTCGGGAAAATCAATCAGTTTATGGAGCAGGTCTATTCTCATGGGACTATTTATCCACCTAAGGAAAAGGTTTTTCAGGCTCTATTGACTACACCGCTTGAAGAAGTTAAGGTGGTGATTCTAGGGCAAGACCCCTATCACGGGCCAGGTCAAGCGCAGGGCTTGAGTTTTTCTGTACCTGACTCTATCCCAGCTCCGCCATCCTTGCAAAATATCTTGAAAGAATTGTCAGATGATATCGGGGTCAAGAAGTCCCATGATTTGACAGCTTGGGCTGAGCAAGGAGTCTTACTTCTTAATGCTTGTTTGACGGTTCCTGCTGGACGGGCCAATGGTCATGCTGGTCAGATATGGGAGCCTTTTACGGATGCTGTGATTCAGGTGGTTAATCATCTAGATAGACCAGTCGTTTTTGTACTCTGGGGAGCTTATGCACGCAAAAAGAAGGCCTTGGTTACCAATCCTCATCACTTGGTTATCGAATCAGCCCATCCCAGTCCTTTGTCGGTTTATAGAGGATTTTGGGGTTCCAAGCCTTTTTCTAAGGCCAATGTATTCTTAACAGAAACAGGACAAGAGCCAATCGATTGGCTTAGATAAGGAGAAAATATGCCTCAGTTAGCGACAATTTGCTACATTGATAACGGGAAAGAACTGCTCATGCTCCACCGTAATAAGAAACCCAATGATGTTCATAAAGGGAAATGGATTGGTGTGGGTGGTAAGCTAGAGCGTGGTGAGACACCGCAGGAATGCGCGGCGCGTGAAATCTTCGAAGAAACAGGGCTTAAAGCCAAGCCAGTTCTAAAAGGCGTAATCACTTTTCCAGAATTCACGCCAGATTTAGACTGGTATACCTATGTTTTTAAAGTAACGGAGTTTGAGGGGAACTTGATTGACTGCAATGAGGGGACGCTAGAATGGGTTCCTTATGATGAGGTTTTGAGCAAGCCAACTTGGGAAGGTGACCATACCTTTGTTGGGTGGCTTTTAGAAGATAAACCCTTCTTTTCAGCCAAGTTTGTTTATGATGGGGATAAATTGTTGGATACCCAAGTTGATTTCTATGAATAAAGGAGAAAACAGATGCTACTAATCAAAAATGGTCGTGTTATGGATCCCAAGTCTGGTTTGGATCAAGTGTGTGATGTTTTAGTTCAAGATGGGAAAATTGTCAAAATTGCGCCCGAAATCAAAGAAGAAGGAGTAGAAATCATCGATGCTACAGGTCTTGTAGTTGCTCCTGGTTTGGTTGATATCCACGTTCATTTCCGTGAACCTGGTCAGACCCACAAGGAAGATATTCATACTGGTGCCCTAGCAGCCGCTGCAGGTGGTTTTACAACGGTTGTCATGATGGCTAATACTAGTCCAACTATTTCAGATGTGGAGACTTTACAAGAAGTTCTCCAGTCAGCTGCCAAGGAAAAAATCAATGTCAAGACAGTTGCGACCATTACTAAGAACTTTAATGGCCAAGACTTGACTGACTTTAAGGCGCTTTTAGAAGCAGGTGCGGTTGGTTTTTCTGATGACGGTATTCCTCTTGGAAGTAGTAAAGTTGTCAAGGAAGCTATGGAAGAAGCTAAGAAACTCAATACCTTTATCAGCCTCCATGAGGAAGATCCAGGTTTGAATGGAATTCTTGGTTTTAACGAAAACATTGCTAAAGAACATTTCCATATCTGCGGTGCGACTGGGGTGGCTGAGTATGCTATGATGGCGCGTGATGTCATGATTGCCTATGCAACCAAGGCCCATGTTCACATCCAGCATTTGTCTAAGGAAGAAAGTGTTAAAGTGGTGGAGTTCGCTCAAAGTTTGGGAGCACAAGTCACAGCAGAAGTAGCGCCACAGCATTTCTCTAAGACCGAAGCGCTCCTTTTGACACAAGGAAGCAATGCCAAGATGAATCCGCCACTTCGTTTGGAATCAGACCGTCGTGCTGTTATCGAAGGTCTCAAATCAGGTGTCATTACAGTCATCGCGACAGACCACGCGCCTCACCATGCGGATGAAAAAAATGTCGAGGATATCACCAAAGCGCCATCTGGTATGACTGGTTTGGAAACCTCTCTGTCTCTCGGTTTGACTTATTTGGTTGATGCAGGCGAATTGAGCTTGATGGAATTGCTTGAAAAAATGACCTACAACCCAGCCAAACTTTACAACTTTGAAGCAGGTTACTTGGCTGAGAATGGTCCAGCAGATATTACTATTTTTGATGCTAAAGCTGACCGCCTTGTGGACTCCCATTTTGCTTCGAAAGCAGCTAATTCACCATTCATCGGTGAAACCTTAAAAGGGCAGGTTAAATATACCATCTGTAAGGGACAAATCGTCTATCAAAACTAGGTGGGAGTCTGCTCTGTAAACAAAAAGAATAGAGAGCCTATATGTACCAAACCCATCATTTTAAAGACAAGTTTATCTTATTTTTAAAGATATTTTTCCCTATCCTGATTTATCAATTTGCCAATTATTCTGCCTCCTTTGTTGATACGACTATGACAGGTCAATACAATACCATGGACTTGGCTGGTGTGTCAATGGCAACTAGTATCTGGAATCCTTTCTTTACATTCCTAACTGGGATTGTTTCAGCCTTGGTGCCCATCATTGGCCACCATCTTGGTCGAGGTAAAAAGGAAGAAGTAGCGTCAGATTTTTACCAGTTTATCTATCTTGCCTTAGGCCTATCCGTGGTCTTACTGGGACTGGTACTTTTCTTGGCACCACCTGTTTTGAATCATATTGGATTAGAAGCTCCTGTGGCAGCAGTAGCGGTTCGCTATCTCTGGTTTTTATCTATTGGGATTATCCCCTTATTGCTTTTTAGTGTCATTCGTTCCTTGCTGGATTCGCTGGGTTTGACCAAACTGTCCATGTACCTCATGCTTTTGTTACTTCCTCTCAATAGTGGATTTAACTATCTCTTGATTTTCGGTGCCTTTGGTGTTCCAGAGCTGGGAGGTGCTGGGTCTGGATTAGGTACTTCCTTGGCTTATTGGTTTTTGCTGGGGATTTCTATTCTAGTTTTATTTAAACAGGAGAAGCTTAAAGCTTTACATCTTGAGAAACGCATTCCACTTAATATGGATAAAATCAAGGAAGGGGTTCGCTTAGGTCTGCCTATTGGGGGAACTATCTTTGCGGAAGTGGCTATCTTTTCCGTGGTTGGCTTGATTATGGCTAAGTTCTCGTCCTTGATTATCGCTAGTCACCAGTCAGCTATGAACTTTTCATCTCTCATGTACGCCTTTCCTATGAGTATTTCATCGGCTATGGCCATTGTCGTGTCTTATGAAGTGGGAGCCAAGCGATTTGATGATGCGAAAACCTATATTGATTTAGGAAGATGGACAGCTCTCATTTTTGCAGGCTTTACTTTGTCCTTCCTTTACATTTTTAGGGGAAATGTGGCTAGTCTTTATGGTAACGACCCAGAATTTATCAATTTGACAGCGCGTTTTTTGACTTACAGTCTTTTCTTTCAGTTAGCAGATACCTTTGCAGCACCGCTTCAGGGAATTTTGCGGGGTTATAAGGATACAGTTATTCCTTTTTACCTTGGTTTGGTTGGTTATTGGGGCGTAGCAATCCCAGTGGCTATGGTATTTGATTCCCTAACAGATTTTGGAGCTTATTCTTACTGGATTGGTTTGATTATTAGTCTGATTGTGAGTGGGGCACTCTACCGTTGGCGTTTAACTGTGATTATGAAAAGATTTGAATCTTTAGCAAAATCTAAACAATAAAAGTTTGTGAAAAAATATTCTTGATAAGAAAATCCCTTGTTCTCATTGGATTTTCTTTTTTATTTTGTGAAATTTCTTTTAGAAAAACTTTGACAGTATTTTCCAAAAACGGTAAAATAGTAAGGTAAGAAGAAAGTTAGAAAGGCAAGAAGATGTCAACTTTAGATAAAAATCTTTTGCTCGAAATGTTCCGTAAGATGGAAGAAATCCGTCGTATGGATTTAAAAATTGCGCAATTAGTAAAGAAAGGGAAAGTGCCAGGAATGACGCACTTTTCTGTTGGAGAAGAGGCAGCTAACGTGGGTGCTATGTTGGCTCTCAATCCAGATGATTTGATCACATCAAACCACCGTGGTCACGGACAAGCTATTGCAAAAGGAATTGACCTCAACGGAATGATGGCTGAAATCCTTGGAAAATACACTGGAACCTGTAAAGGTAAAGGTGGATCTATGCATATTGCTGACCTTGATGCTGGTAACCTTGGTGCCAATGGTATCGTAGGTGGTGGTATGGGAATCGCTGTTGGTGCAGCCCTCAGTCAGCAAATGCAGAATACAGGAAAAATTGTTGTCTGCTTCTTTGGAGATGGTGCGACAAACGAAGGTGTCTTCCACGAAGCAGTCAACATGGCTTCTATCTGGAAGCTGCCAGTCATTTTCTACTGCATTAACAATGGTTATGGTATCTCTGCGGATATCAAGAAAATGACTAATGTGGAGCATATCCACCAACGTAGTGCTGCGTATGGAATCCCTGGGATGTTTATCGAAGATGGCAACAATGTCATCGACGTCTATGAAGGATTTAAGAAGGCAGTAGACCATGTTCGTGGTGGCAATGGGCCTATCTTGATTGAAAGTGTAACTTATCGCTGGCTTGGTCACTCATCATCTGACCCTGGTAAATATCGTACTCGTGAAGAAGTGGAATTGTGGAAACAAAAAGATCCAATAGAAAATCTTCGCAAGTACCTTGTTGAAAATACTATTGCAAGCGCTGAAGAATTGGAAGAAATCCAAGCGCAAGTAAAGGAAGCAGTAGAAGCTTCTGTTAAATTTGCAGAGGAAAGTCCATTTCCACCGCTTGAATCAGCATTTGAAGATATTTACGCAGACTAAGGAGAAAGAGATAAAATGGAAACAAAAACAATGTCCTTCCGTGACACCATTATCCTTGCTATGTCTGAGGAAATGCGTCGCGATGAAAATGTGTTCTTGATGGGAGAAGACGTTGGTGTCTTCGGAGGAGACTTCGGAACTTCTGTTGGAATGCTTGAAGAATTTGGTCCAGAACGTGTTCGTGACTGTCCGATTTCTGAGGCTGCCATCTCGGGAGCAGCAGCAGGAGCAGCCATAACAGGACTTCGTCCAATCGTTGATATGACCTTCATGGACTTCTCGGTTATTGCCATGGACAATATCGTCAACCAAGCCGCTAAAACACGTTATATGTTTGGTGGTAAGGGTCAGGTCCCAATGACTGTACGTTGTGCAGCTGGTAATGGAGTTGGATCTGCCGCCCAGCACTCACAGTCTCTAGAGTCTTGGTTTACTCATATTCCAGGACTTAAGGTTGTGGCACCAGGTACACCTGCGGATATGAAAGGACTACTCAAGTCTTCTATCCGTGATAATAACCCTGTTATCATTCTTGAGTACAAGTCAGAATTTAACCAAAAAGGGGAAGTCCCAGTTGATCCAGACTACACAATCCCACTTGGAGTTGGGGAAATCAAACGTGAAGGTACAGATGTAACAGTTGTTACTTATGGGAAAATGCTTCGCCGTGTGATTCAAGCTGCTGAAGAATTAGCAGAAGAAGGAATTTCTGTTGAGATTGTTGACCCACGTACCCTTGTTCCACTTGATAAGGATATCATCATTAACTCAGTTAAGAAGACTGGTAAGGTTGTTCTGGTCAACGATGCCCATAAAACAAGTGGCTATATCGGAGAGATTTCAGCAATTATTTCAGAGTCAGAAGCATTTGACTATCTAGATGCACCAATCCGCCGTTGCGCCGGAGAAGATGTGCCAATGCCTTACGCGCAAAACCTTGAAAATGCAATGATTCCAACAGTTGAAAGCATCAAAGATGCAATCCGTAAGACTTATAATAAAGAATAGAATTACATAAGATAAGTTATGTAAAAAAGCAGACGATAAACTTTGTATCTTTTAGGTGCAGAGCTCTCTGCGCGCTTAATATCATAAATAGAATTGGAGAGGTCATGGCTGATGACAAGCTAAGAGCGACTCCTGCGGCTAGAAAGTTAGCGGATGATTTAGGTATCAACCTCTACGACGTTTCTGGCTCAGGTGCAAACGGTCGTGTCCACAAAGAAGACGTGGAAACTTATAAAGACACAAATGTGGTTCGCATTTCGCCACTTGCAAAACGAATTGCCCTCGAACATAACATTGCTTGGCAGGAAATCCAAGGAACAGGTCATCGTGGTAAAATCATGAAGAAGGATGTTTTGACCTTGCTTCCTGAAAATATTGAAAACGATACCATCAAGTCTCCTGCTCAGATTGAAAAAGTGGAAGAAGTTCCAGATACTATCACTCCTTATGGTGAGATTGAGCGTATCCCAATGACACCAATGCGTAAGGTTATTGCCCAACGTATGGTCGAGTCTTACCTAACTGCGCCAACCTTTACTCTCAACTATGAAGTTGATATGACTGAAATGCTGGCTCTTCGTAAGAAGGTTCTTGAACCAATCATGGAAGCAACTGGGAAGAAGACTACTGTAACAGACCTTCTTTCACTTGCTGTTGTGAAAACCTTGATGAAGCATCCTTATATCAACGCTTCATTGACAGAAGACGGCAAGACTATTATCACGCACAACTATGTCAACCTTGCTATGGCAGTTGGGATGGATAATGGATTGATGACACCTGTTGTTTACAATGCTGAAAAACTAAGTTTATCAGAGCTGGTTGTTGCATTCAAAGATGTCATTGGTCGTACCTTGGATGGTAAATTGGCTCCAAGTGAATTGCAAAACTCAACCTTCACAATTAGTAATTTGGGAATGTTTGGTGTTCAGTCCTTCGGTCCTATCATTAACCAACCCAACTCAGCTATCCTTGGTGTCAGTTCGACAATCGAGAAGCCAGTTGTCGTCAATGGTGAGATTGTGATTCGCCCTATTATGAGTCTTGGTTTAACAATTGACCACCGTGTCGTAGATGGTATGGCTGGTGCTAAGTTTATGAAAGACTTGAAAGAATTGATTGAAAATCCAATCTCAATGTTGATTTAAGAACAAGAGGATTCATTTTAAAGATATAGATAAAGGAAGGAAGACATGGCCTTAGAAGTAATTATGCCAAAAGCCGGCGTGGATATGACAGAAGGACAAATTGTCCAATGGAATAAAAAAGTCGGAGAATTTGTAAAAGAAGGAGAAATCCTTTTGGAAATCATGACTGACAAAGTCAGCATGGAATTGGAAGCCGAAGAAGATGGGTACTTGATTGCCATTCTCAAAGGAGACGGGGAAACTGTCCCTGTAACGGAAGTCATCGGTTACCTTGGCCAAGAAGGGGAAAATATCCCAACAGCTGGAGCGCCAGCACCAGAAGCTAGCCCAGCGCCTGCAGTTAGTGCCTCAAACGACGATGACAAGAGCGACGATGCCTTTGATATCGTTGTCATTGGTGGTGGTCCTGCTGGATATGTGGCAGCTATTAAAGCAGCCCAACTCGGTGGTAAGGTTGCCCTTGTTGAGAAATCTGAACTCGGTGGAACTTGCTTGAACCGTGGATGTATCCCAACCAAGACTTACCTTCACAACGCTGAAATCATTGAAAACATCGGTCATGCTGCAAATCGTGGTATTGTCATCGAAAATCCAAACTTCACTGTAGATATGGACAAACTCCTTGAAACTAAGTCTAAGGTTGTCAATACCTTGGTAGGTGGTGTTGCAGGTCTTCTTCGTAGCTATGGAGTTACTGTTCATAAGGGCGTTGGTACTATTACTAAAGATAAGAATGTCTTGGTAAATGGTTCAGAATTGCTTGAAACTAAGAAAATTATCCTTGCTGGTGGTTCAAAAGTCAGCAAGATTAACGTTCCTGGTATGGAATCTTCACTTGTCATGACCAGTGACGACATTCTTGAAATGAACGAAGTACCAGAAAGTCTTGTAATCATCGGTGGTGGAGTTGTCGGTATCGAACTTGGTCAGGCTTTCATGACATTTGGTTCAAAAGTAACTGTTATCGAAATGATGGACCGTATCGTGCCAGCTATGGATGCGGAAGTTTCTAAGAATCTTCGTTTGATCCTTGAACGTAAAGGAATGACTATCTTGACTGGTACTAAACTGCAAGAAATCATTGAAGAAAATGGTCAACTTCGTATCAAGGTTGAAGGTAAAGATGATATCATCGCAAGTAAAGCCCTTCTTTCAATCGGTCGTGTGCCAGACCTTGAAGGTATTGGTGATGTTGAGTTTGAATTGGATCGTGGACGTATCAAGGTCAATGAATACATGGAAACTTCTGTTCCAGGCATCTATGCACCAGGTGACATTAACGGTACGAAGATGTTGGCGCATGCAGCCTTCCGCATGGGTGAAGTTGCGGCTGAAAATGCCCTTAAAGGAAATCATGCTGTTGCCAAATTGAACTTGACTCCAGCAGCCATCTACACTCTTCCTGAAGTAGCAGCAGTAGGTCTTACTGAAGAACAAGCTCGTGAGAAATACGATGTTGCCATCGGTAAGTTCAACTTTGCTGCCAACGGTCGTGCCATTGCATCAGATGCGGCTCATGGTTTTGTAAAAGTTATCGCTGATAAGAAATACGGAGAAATCCTTGGTGTGCACATCATTGGTCCTGCAGCCGCAGAATTGATTAACGAGGCATCAAGCATTATCGAAATGGAAATCACTGTTGAAGAAATGCTGAAAACCATCCACGGACACCCAACCTACTCTGAAGTAATGTACGAAGCATTTGCGGATGTTCTAGGAATGGCCATCCATTCACCTAAGAAAAAATAAAACGAAGATAGATTAGACTGGAGAATATCTTTCCAGTCTCTATCGTATAAAGGGATATCATGAAATATATTATCAATCATTCAAACGACACTGCCTTTAATATCGCCTTGGAAGAATATGCCTTTAAACACCTCCTTGATGAGGATCAAATCTTCCTACTTTGGATTAACAAGCCATCTATCATTGTTGGTCGTCACCAGAATACCATCGAAGAAATCAACCGTGATTATGTTCGAGAAAATGGCATTGAGGTGGTTCGCCGTATCAGCGGTGGTGGAGCTGTTTATCATGATTTGAACAACCTCAACTACACAATCATCTCAAAAGAAGATGAAAACAAGGCTTTTGACTTTAAGAGCTTCTCAACTCCAGTTATCAATACCTTGGCTCAACTAGGCGTTAAAGCTGAGTTCACAGGCCGTAATGACCTTGAGATTGATGGCAAAAAATTCTGTGGCAATGCCCAAGCCTATATCAATGGGCGTATCATGCACCACGGTTGCTTGCTCTTTGACGTTGATTTGTCAGTCCTTGCTAACGCCCTCAAGGTTTCAAAGGATAAATTTGAATCAAAAGGTGTCAAATCCGTCCGTGCCCGAGTAACCAATATTGTCAATGAACTACCAGAAAAAATCACAGTTGAAGAATTCCGTGATTTGCTATTGGAATACATGAAAAAAGAGTATCCAGAGATGACTGAATACGTCTTTTCAGAAGAAGAATTGGTCGAAATCAATCGCATCAAGGCTACTAAGTTTGGTACTTGGGACTGGAACTACGGCAAATCGCCTGAATTTAACGTCCGTCGTGGGACAAAATTCACCAGTGGCAAGGTCGAGGTATTTGCAAATGTCGTCGAATCAAAAATCCAAGATATCAAGATTTATGGAGACTTCTTTGGTATCGAAGATGTTGCTGCAGTAGAAGATGTCCTCCGCGGTGTTAAATATGAACGCGAGGATGTTCTTAAAGCCCTAGAAACTATTGATATTACACGCTACTTCGCTGGTATTAGCCGTGAAGAAATTGCTGAAGCGGTAGTGGGATAAATCAAAAAGAAGTTGCTTGTTTTAGCAGCTTCTTTTTACGAGTCGTGTTTTACATAATTTATTTTATGTAGTTTATAAACTATCTAGAGCATTCTTTTGTTCATCGTTGACAATATGGGTATAGAGGTCGGTGACTTGTGTACTGGCGTGTCCTAGCTGGTGACTGACCAAAACTTGCGATTTAGTTGCATCATAGAGCCTGGTTGCTAGGGTATGACGCAGTTTGTGGGGAGTTACTCGGACTTTGAAGTCCTCAGAGTACTTAGCAACCATCTTTTCCACGCTGGAAGCATCGATACGATTGGGAACACCTCGATAGAGTGTCAAAAAGAGAGCTGTATCCGTCTTTTCCGTCTTATAGCGTTGATTTCGAATGGCTAGATAATTCTCTAGATAAGGCTTAGCAAAGGCTGCAACATTGACCGAGTCACGTTTGCCCCCTTTTCGTGTGACATCAATAACCATCATTTTAAGATTGAGATCTCTTAGATCCAGATTAACAGCTTCAGATAAGCGGACACCAGACGCCAAGAGAAGGGCAATAATGGCTAAATCTCGTTCCTTATTTTTACTGAATGATGAGAGAGCTCGATTTGAGAGCTGTTGTGGGTACTCTTGGTCAATATAAGTTAGAAAACCTTCAGTTTCATCACCTAGAAAGAGTTTTTGCTTGATATTTTCAGCTCTAGCAGCAAGCGTTTCTTTCTTTTTCTTGGTTGAAACTTTTTTCATTACATTGCGGTAGAAATAAGGTTCACCCTGGTCGTTTTCAACTTCCTCGGTCAGATACTTGTAAAGACTAGAAAGGGCTGACAAGGTCCGATTGATGGTTGTCTGAGAAACACCTTGTTTGGTTGTATTGGCATTCAGCAAAGGACGTTCACGTAGATAAAGGATAAAGGATTCCATATCTTTCTTAGACAGATTTTCCAAGACAGATAAAGGAATATTAGACATTTTATCAGCGTTTGAAATACCAGACTCCAAAACCCAGCTGAAAAATCGATCATATTCCTTGAGGTATTCGTACAAGGTTGTAAAACTGTAGGGAACAGCAAGCTTAGATTGGTAGTATTCCAGAACATACCAGGGCATGATTTGTTTTAGTTTGTCAATTCGTTCCAGTAAAATCTCACGTTTCATGTATTTTCTCCATAAATAAGTCTACTAGTAGTATAGCATAGACTTATATATTTTTCAAGAAAATTATAGTTTTTCGGAAAGAAGTTATAGGAGTTTTTTAAGTGATAAAAAAGACTTAAACCTGTGTAAGACAAATCTAAATCTTTGGAGTTATTATTGTGAATCATTATCTAGTGCTTTTTCTAGTTTCCAAATACTAAACCAGAATGAAATAGTCAGCAGAATAAGGAAAATAAAAAAGAGATTATCAGTAACGAAACTTCTGTTCATTCTACATAACTGAAGAGCTATATAAGGAGCTATGATATACAAAATACATTGTATAATTGCTATTGTTTTCTTTTTCATGATTATAATCTTACTACTGTACAGATTTGATACAGTAAACTCCTTTCTAGCTTTATGCTTTATCATTTTTAACTTAATTATAGTCTTATTTTTACCAAAGTTCAATTAGTTATATGTGAAATATCTTATCTGCAAAAAATAACCGATCTCATTGCTGAAAATCGGTTTTCTAATGTATTTAATTAAGAAGTTTATTTTTTTACATAACATAAATTATGTAAAAACTCTTACAACAACAAATCTTTTACTTTTCCAATTTCACTTTTGGGAATAACCAGATGAATCATATCCCCCAGATACATTCTGGTTGAGCCGTTAACTGTTTGGCTTTTGCCATTATGAACTTGTGTTGTGATGAGGATGTTATGTGGTAAGTTGAGCTCGTGTACTTGTTTTCCAGCGATTTTGTCAGATACAGGAATTTCAATGAGAGTGACTTCTCCTTCATCTGTCGCTTCTTCTGGCAGCATTTTTTCCAACATAGCCTCATAGACTGGCGCACCCTTGAGCAGATCCATAATGATATAGGCAACTAGGGTTACTAAGCCAAGTGGCATGAGGTTGCGAATGTCGCCTACCATTTCGGTTACCAGAATCATCGCAGTTAAGGGAGCTTTAGATATTGCTCCAAAGTAGCCACTCATTCCCAGAATGACAAATATAGGAAATTGTTCCTGACTGACAAGTCCAAGATTCACACAAATGACACCAACTAGGGCACCAAGCAAGGAACCAAGCGCCAGAATGGGTAGAAAAATTCCTCCTGGAAGGCCACTTCCATAGCTAATCATGCTCCAAACAAAGCGAATCAAAAAGTAAGCTAATAGAACTTGGAAACTAAAATCTTGCTCAGTTAAGGAAAGAACAAGCTGATTTCCACCACCAAGGATTTGTGGTAAGAAGAGGCCAACTGGTATGATAAGGATAAAAGCAAGAATTGGATAATAAGCTCTATTCAAACGGATTTTTTGACCTATCCAGTCATAAACTCTACCGACATTTAATACAGCTTTCTCATAGACAAAACCAGATAGTCCAAGAAAAACTCCCATAACCAAGTAAATCCAATACTGATCAAGGGTCATGAGTGGGATGTTGTCTGGCATATCCAGTACGGGTGTTAGGCCAAATATGAGCAGAGAAACAAAGTTTGCTACGAGACTAGCTGCGAGAGTAGATACCCAGAAAAAGCGTGAAAAATGGTGATAAACTTCTTCTACAACAAAGAGAAGTCCAGCAATTGGTGCATTAAAGGCTGCGGCTAAACCTGCTGCAGCTCCACTTGCAATCAAGGAACGCTCCTCTACTGGACTGGATTTGAGACACTTGGCAATGCCTTTACCACCAACTGCTCCAAGTTGGATACTAGGACCTTCACGCCCTAGCATGAGTCCACTGGCAATAGCAAGAATACCTAGCACATATTTTTTCCAGAGAACGCTCCACCAGTTGAGACTCATCAATCCCTTTAATTCGGCTTCAACTTGAGGAATTCCTGAACCTTTGATGTCTTTTTCTGATCGAGTTAATTTCGCACTGAGCCAACAAACTATTAAATAAAATAGACCAATGATAAAAAGATTGCGCACTAGGTGCGCTTGATCTTGATAAAGTCCTTGTATCAGGTGGAAGCCTTTTTCGATTGAAAACCGAAAGGATCCGACGATGAGTCCGACAACGAGACCAACGATGATTCCTCGTCCAACTTGAGATAATATGGTGCTTGAGGCAAAAGCAAATTCTTTCTTGGAACTGAGTGTTTCTGACTGTTCCTCCATAATCATTCCTTCTAATTTAACTTTCTTTTTCTCCTGAAACCAGCGATTTAACGGGTTCAAAGCTGGTTCGGTGAATTGGGGTAACTCCTAATTTTTCAAGTCCTTCTAGATGTTTAGCAGTCCCATATCCTGCATTAGCAGCAAAATCATAGCCAGGGAACTGCTGGTCGTATTCCTTCATCAATTCATCACGTGTCACCTTGGCTACTATAGAAGCTGCTGCAATCGAGAGAGAATTGGCATCTCCTTTGATGATGGAAGTTTGTGAAATGGGCAAATCCAGTTTCATGGCATCGATCAAAAGGTGCTCAGGTTGAGGACTGAGCTGAGAGATTGCTTCTTTCATGGCCAGTTTGGTCGCTTCATAGATATTGACTTGGTCGATAACCTGATTATCCATGATACCAATTCCGATTGACAAGGCTTGATCTTGAACGGCTTGATAAATTTCCAGATGTTTCTTTTTAGGAATTTTCTTGCTGTCGTTGAGACCTTTAATTTTACAATTTTGAGGTAAAATAACGGTTGCAGCGACTACAGGTCCAGCCAGAGGACCACGGCCAACCTCATCAACACCAGCAATTAAGGTCAATCTTTGCTTATAAAGTTTTTTTTCGTAGGAAAGCATGGATTCCAAACGAAGATCCTCATCCAATTCAGCTTGAATGACTTTTTTACGCTTGCTGATTTCTTTTTGAACTCCAGAGCGATTATCCTTTCCGAGTTCTAAAAAAATAGGGCTATCTAAGTCTTTTACTGTTGCAAGTAGTTCTTTGATTTCTTTAATCGTCGCCATCAAGATCTTCCAATGTATCTAAGGTATAGTTACCGAGTTTGCCGTCGCGGACTTCCTTCACGAAGAGACTGTAGAAACGGTCATAGTCATCACGGAAACCGAGGGCACGGGTCATATCCATAATAATAACAGGAGCTTCTTCCTCAATTTTCATTTGTTTGAAGCGTTCGGCCAGCTTTTCTGGATAATGTTCCTTGAAATAATTGAGACCAAAAATGGTTACCTCGTCCATAGGAAGCAACTGATCTTTAATAGCTCCAGTCAAGGCTAACTTAAGCGCAACAGTTTCATCCTCAAACTTAGGCCAAAGAATCCCTGGCGTATCTAAGATTTCCAAATCTTTGTTGGTTTTGAGCCATTGTTGCCCTTTTGTAACCCCTGGCTTGTTTCCAACAACAGCAATTTTCTTACCAGCTAAACGATTCATGAGAGTTGATTTACCAGCGTTTGGAATCCCAATAATCATGGTACGCAAGGTTTCAATCTTGATACCACGTTCTTTCTGACGAGCAATCTTATCAGCCATGAGTTTTTTGGCAGCATCTGTTACAACTTTTACAGTCACTTGCTCTTTGGAGTTGATAGCCAACGTCTGGATTTCCTGTGATTCAAAATACTGACGCCATTCCTTGGTCATTGCTGGATCAGCCAAGTCTGATTTGTTTAAAATCAAGAGTTTTGGTTTGTCACCGACAATCTTGGTCAACATAGGATTTTGACTAGATAAAGGTAAGCGTGCATCCACCAAAATCGTCACAAAATCAACAAATTTTAAATTTTCCTGCACCTGTCGACGCGCTTTAGACATGTGACCAGGAAACCATTGAATAGTAGCCATTGAGTTTTTTTCCTTATAAAATAAAAATTTAATTAATATAAAATAGTGTTATTCTTATGGTCTATTTTATCATAATTTGAGCCCGTTTGCATAGGCTTTTGGTTTTTTATAATGCAGACGTGACATAAAATAAATTATGAATCGTATTTGTGCTTTTGATTTTTAAATTTGAATAGGTGTTACTTATATCAATAATCGTTCTAAAAATGGTTTGAGGCAGTTTAGGAGAATTCCTTCTATCCAGCTTTCCTGCGCTGAGGATAGATGGTCTACCTGGAGGCTTTCTTTTAAAAAGTCTCGGACTTGTTCTGGTGAGATTTCAAACTCAAAGGCTTTCATTTTATAGAAAAAGTCGATGAGATCATCTGATAGATACTCGGATGAAAATGGTACTTCACTACTTTTTCGATATTCTAATAAGAGGCGAGCAAATCGAGATTTTTCTTTAGGAAGCTCACGAAAATAGGAATTGAGAAGCCAGGTCTGCTTCTGCTTTCTTTCAATTGGATCCTGCCTGGCAATTCGTTGGTCTTTTTCCAGCTCTTTTTGGTATTGTTTGGCCTTGATAGCCCGTTCTGTTCGATTTTTTCCAAAAAGAATTTTCTCCCACTTGCGTTCTTCTTGAGTCAGGGTCTCTGTAAATCCAAAGTAATCTTGATAAGCACGCTCTGCTGGCCCCATAGCTAAGACCAGATTATCTGCATATTGCTTGGCGATTTTATCCCTCTTCTTGCGCTCTTTCTCTGCCTGGATACGGAGTTCCTGTTCGTAGTCAATTTTCTCCTTACCTAGCTTGACAAGGTAGAGTTGGTCATCTGGTTTTCCAAGTAAAAAGGGTTTGATACATTTTTCAAGAACTTCCTCCATACGAGCCTTCTTCTTGGGCTCTGCCTTGGTCCAACTTCCTCCTTGAAAAACTTCTAGGAAGAGCTGGTAGTCTCTTTCAGGTGTAAACTGATTGCCTCGATTAGGTTTAAAAACACCTTTTTCCCAGAGCCATTTGAGAAGACGCTCGTCAAAGTCACTTTTGTTAACCTTGATTTTTTCCTTTTTCTGGGCTTTTCTGGTCAGATTTTCAACCTTTCTGAGCAATTTTTCTTCCTCTTCCAGTTGCTGGTCAAGGGTCAATCGATGAAAATGACGAACACAGTCGCTACCAATCGGAAAGAGGCGTTGACCTGTGACACCATTAAAGAGTTCGTAGGCGTACTTGATGGCATTTCCACAGACACAATTGCTACGACCGATACCGTTAAAAATCAAGGAAACTTCATTCCATTCCTTGGTAGCTTGTTCCCAAGTATCAGCTTTTGAAGCCTGTAAAACCGCATCATGCAGGGATTTTCTAACTGGAAGTGTCATGAGGTCTCCTTTCTAGATTATACTTTTACAACTTGAACCTCGTCTTTACCGAGTAAAATCAAGTATTTCTCAATATTTTCAATCGAATAGGCTCGTGATAAAGCCTCTCCATAAAGGGCTAATTGACCACGATAGCGGTCTATGAGTTGACTGGGTTCATCATAGCGGTCTGTCTTGTAGTCGAACAGAACGATTCTGTCCTCGTAAAGCAGATAGCCGTCCAAGATTCCACGGACAACGAAGTCTTCCTGACTCTTTTGGTCCTTTTTGAGCATGGAGAAAGGTTGCTCGCGGTAGAGTTGGCCAGTATTGGTAAGAATTTCCTGACCAAGTGCTGTGTCAAAGAATGCAAGAATTTTAGAAAGATTGATCTTGCCTCTGACAGCTGGGCTGGTTTGAACTTGTTTGAGAGTTTCTGTCAGGCTAGCAAGGGTTGGTCGCTGGCTGAGGTCAATTCTCTGCATGAGTTCGTGGGTAGCACTACCAATCTCAGCTCCAGTTACCTTTTCTTTGCTTGAAAAATCTGGCAAATCAAAGCTGATTTTCTTGTCTACTGACTGGACTTGACCTGCAATCTCGACACCTTCCATATCCATAACTGGTTCGTAGAATTTCTTGATTTGACTTGGGGTTTGAACACTAGGCAGTTCAATAGCTGCGCGGTGAAGAGTATTATAGACTTCCACTTCTTTCAGCATTTCAAGAGCTTCTTTGATGGTTTCAGACTGGCGGTTATCAGCTTGAGAGCTATCTTGTATAGGGCTCTTGTTTTCCAATTCTCCGATAGCTTCTCTAGTCAACTGGTCTTCGCCAACAAAACGATAGCTAAAGTTGAGATTGTCCTTGGCAAACACTTTACTGATAGCCCAAATCCAATCTTGGAAATTCTTGGCTTGGAGTCTAGTACTGCTATCTAGTTTTCCATTTTTAGCTGCTGGGTATTCCTTGGCTTCCAGCTTTTCACGAGATCCCTTGCCGACAAGATAAAGCTTTTTCTCGGCCCGCGTCATGGCAACATACAGCAGACGCATCTGTTCTGAATAGCTAGCTAGCTGTAATTCCTCTTCATTTTGTCTATAAGTTAGGCTAGGAATAGAGAGTTTGATGGTTTTAGGGTAGTGGGCTTCTACTGCTCCTGTCTCCATTTTGGCAATGTATTTGACACCTAGTCCATTTTTACGACTGAGAATGACTTCTGACATGCTGTCTTGTTTGTTAAAGTCTTGATCCATATTGAGAATAAAGACGTAAGGAAACTCCAGCCCTTTACTCTTGTGGATGGTCATGAGCTCTACTGCATCTTTTGGCGGTGCGACAGCCACGCTCGCAAGATCGTGCTGGGCTTCCAAGACTTGGTCAATCATACGGATAAAACGAGATAAGCCCTTGAAATTGCTCTTTTCAAACTGGTCAGCACGCAGAGCTAGGGCATAGAGATTGGCCTGTCTAGCAGGACCATTTGGCAAAGCCCCAACATAATCGTAGTAAAAACGGTCGTTGTAAATCATCCAAATCAAGTCATAGAGGGAGTGCGTTTTAGCATACAAGCGCCATGAATCCAAGATATCCATGAATTGATTTAATTTTTCAGCTAAATCCGTATGAATTAAGTTTTTCTGGCTAGATGCTTGTTTTTGAACATTGACCAGTTTCTCATAGAGATTTTCGTGGACTTTATCCTCTGCTTTCTGAAGAGATAAACGTGCTAACTCGTCCTCATCAAAGCCAAACATTGGAGACTTCATAAGGGCAACCAAGGCGTAGTCTTGCAGGGGATTGTGAATGACACGAAGGGTGTCTAGCATGACTTGCACTTCTAGGGATTGGAGATAATTGCTTTGCTCTCCGTCAGTTTTGACAGGAATTCCGTACTCAGACAGGGCGAGAAGAATCTGGTCATTACGACTGCGGCTGGAGGTCAGAAGGGCAATTTCTTTAAAGGCAACACATTTTTCCTGATGAAGTTTAAGGATTTCCTTGATGACCAGACGCATTTCCCCTGTTAATTTCGTTTCTGCTTGGCTCTCTTCTTCCTCACCAGTATCGTCCTTGTCGTAGAGGAGAAATTCTGTCTTGTTGTCTGGATTGGGAGTCAGTTTGGTATTGGCAAAAACAAGCTGGTGCATGTTATCATAGTTGATTTCGCCGACCTCTTGGTCCATAAGGCGTGCAAAAACATCATTGGTTGCTGACAGCACTTCTGAACTACTACGGAAATTTTCCTTGAGGAGAATGAGCTTTCCTTCTTGAGGATTGTGCGCATAGCGTTGAAATTTTTCATTGAAAATCTGGGGATCTGCCTGACGGAAACGGTAGATAGACTGCTTGATATCCCCCACCATAAAGCGATTGTGACCATTAGACAGCAATTCCAACATCCGTTCCTGAATGTGGTTGGTGTCCTGATACTCATCGACCATGACTTCGTGGAAACGTTCTTGATAAGCCTCACGAACTTGCGGGAAATTCTCTAAAATCTCAATAGTGTAATGGCTGATATCAGCGAATTCAAAGGCATTTTCCTGACGTTTACGCTGACGATAAGCCTCCACAAAATCATTCATGAAAGTTTGGAAAGTCTTAGCTAGTTCCCATGTGTCTTGATGATAACGTTCTTGATAGTCGAGAATGGTTATCTGGTCTGACAGTTGTCCTAGTTTAGCAAACTGGGCTTTTCTTTCTTCGTTGTAGGCATCAGCCAGGGGCTTCAAATCAGCTTTACGACTGGCATTAGTCAGAGCCCGACCATTTTTCTCCTTAGAGATGGCGACAACACGCGTAAGCACTGCCTGATAAGCCTGACTATCGGACTCTAGATTTAAGGAGCCAATTTCATCTAAAATCAACTGAACATTTTCTAGATAAGCAGCCTTTGGGAACTCCTTGGCATCATTATCCAAATGATATCGGAAAAAGCTTTCCAAATCCCAAAGGGCTTGCTGGATTTTCTCAGTCAGTTTTTCTTTTTCACTGGTAAAATCAGCTGTTTCAAAGCCTTTGAGGAAGGATTCGCTTAACCATTTCTGAGGATTGCTGGTGGATTGGAGGAAGTCATAGATTTTATAGACTTGCTGGCGCAGCCCCCGTTCATCTTTGCCATGCCCAGCAAAGTTTTTCAGCAAATGACTAAACTTCTCTTTCTGTTTACCTTGGTAATGCGCTTCAAATACCTCATGAAAGACTTCATTTTTTAGAAGAAGTTGCTCGCTCTGGTTTTGTAAAATACGGAAATTAGGCGCAATATCAATCAGATAGCCATGTTTACCAAGGAATTTTTGTGTGAAAGAGTCCATGGTTCCGATGGCAGCGTTGGGTAGGTCTGCCAACTGGCGACCCAAGTGTTGTTTGAGGTCAACGTCATCGCTTTCTTGGATTTGTTGGCTGATTTTTTTCTCCAAACGTTCCTTAAGCTCTGTGGCAGCCTTGACGGTAAAGGTTGAGATAAAGAGTTGAGAAATTTCGACACCACGCGCTAACTGGTCCAGAATACGCTCGGCCATGACAAAGGTTTTACCAGAACCAGCCGACGCTGAGACAAGGATATTCTGAGCAGAAGTATAGATGGCTTCGATTTGCTCGGCAGTTTTCTTTTGTTCCTTGCTCGAGTGCGCTTCTGCTTCTTGCAGTTTTTGAATCTCCTCCTCACTTAAAAAGGGAATGGGCTTCATCGGTTCAACTCCTCTCTTATTTTTTCAAACCAAGCTTGCTTGAGTTTTTCTCCGACCAGACGCTTACCATCAGCTAGGTCTAACTTCTCTAAGAAACGGGCTTGACCCAAGTGGTAATTTGCTTCAAATCCAGTAATAGCCTGATGTTGCTGGACGTATGGGGCAATGCTTCTGCCGTTTTCGGTATAAGGATTGATGGCGAACCGGCCTGCTAAAATCTTCTCAGCTGCCTTCTTGTACAGATGTGTATTGTAGTCCAGTAAGAGCTGGAATTCCTCATCTGTCAGCTGATTAGTCTTATTTTTGTTGTAAAATTCGCCCAAATGACTGCTTTCTTTTTCCAAGAAGAGCCCTTGGTATTTCATAGATTTGCTGGCTTCTACCACTGCTCCTGCCAGACTTTTTACCGCCATCAGAGATTGAACAGGTTCAGCCATTTCCAAGTACATGGCGCCGAAAAAGTTCTGCTCCCCTTCTCTTTTTAGGGCAGCAAGATAGGTTGGTAACTGGGAATTGAGTCCATTAAAGAAATGAGGAAACTGGAACTGAGTTAGACTAGACTTGTAGTCTACTACTCCTATCGCTCCATCAGCTTTCAAACGGTCAATCCGGTCCACCTTACCTCGTACAAAGACACTGCGTCCATTGTCCAATTGAATAAAGGCTTGCTCTTTCCCACCGAAATTCGCCTCTTCTTTGATGGTTTCAATAGCTGGATTGTGTCGGAGAATGTGGCCAGTCGTCCGTGCAACATCAAGCAGAATTTCCTTGGTAAACTGGGCTTCCAAACTTTCTTGATAAATAGCTTCAAATTCGCGTTCTTGACTGGTTTCTTGAATAGCTTGTTCTAGACGGTGGTCAAAGGAATCTTCGTCAGGCAACTGCAAGGCACGTTCAAAAATACGGTGCAAGAAATTTCCGTGACTACGGGCATCTGGACGCAAACGTAATTCCTCTTGCAAGCCTAAAACGTAGCGGAGGAAATAACTGTATTGGTTCCGGTAAAACTCCGTCAAACCAGAGGTAGACAGGTAAAACTCCTGATCAGTAGGATAGAGAGCTTGTAAGGTATCCTTAGCCAACTGCTTACAACTTGGACTGCTTGGGAGGGCAGGATTTTCCAAACCTTGCTGGTCTAGTTTTTTACCCATGACACGCGCCAGAACCTTAACAAATGTCAAATCTTGCTCCCTATCGCTCATCTCACCCTGCTGGTGATAGGCAACCAGACTAGACAAAAGACTGTGATATGACCCCATATCCTCCTTAGATAGCCCTTTGTGACTCATCCTCTTCTCTTTCCTGCTAAATCCAAAATGGACCAGCTCTTGAAGATAGGTTGATTCTTTACTTTCACTTTCATTAAAAAGGCTTGGAGCCGACAAGACCAACTGCTTACGAGCAGAATTGACCAAGGAAAGCATAGTGTAGCGATTTTTCTTGAGGTTTTCACTACTGGCAATCAGTAATTGCGCTCCTTCCTCTGTCGCTTGGTTTAAGTTTTGTCTTTCTTCATCAGTCAAAAGACTGGTGTTTTGCGCAATTTTTGGTAAATGATCCTGAGTTAGACCAATAGCGTAGACAAAGTCAGCTGTCAGAGGAGCAATCAAATCGTAGCTCTGCACCAGAACGGTGTCTACTGTTGCTGGAATGGTGCGATATTGAGATAGGCTCATTCCAGAATGGAGCAAGGCTAGGAAGTCCTCTAGACTAACCTGTGAATCAGCAAAAACGGTCGCAAATTGTTCTAAAACATGACAGAATGCCTTCCAAACTTCGGCTTGCCTTTCCTGTTCAAGAGCTTCCATAGTGGCTGTCAAATCTTGTAACTGCTTGGTCACCGCTCCTTCTTTTAGAAAGACATTCCACTTTTGCAAGAGATTTTCAGCCTTTTGTTTTCGACTGGCAAAGAGGGTTTCAAGAGGGGTTAAAATACGCAGACGAAGAGCATTTAAACGTTCCAGATTAAATTTCCCATGGTGGGATTTGGTAAAGGTTTGCTGAAAGGCTGGTAAGCCATTGACACCAAGATAACGGATATATTGCTCAAATGCATCAATATCAGCCTGACTGAGGTCGGTATACAAACCTGTTCTGAGAAGATTAATCAAATCCTCCTGACGGAAACGGTAGCGTTTTAAAGCCAAAATAGACTCGACAAACTGAGTTAAAGGATGGTGCGCCATGGATTCGCTTCTACCAAGATAGAAAGGAATCTGGTACTGGTCAAAAATGGTTTTAAGAGATAACTGATAAGAAGCCACATCCCCCAAGAGAATACGAAAATGCTTGTAACTCAGATTTGAATTCTCGTGTAATTTCTGACGAATACTACGGGCTACTAGCTCCAACTCCTCCTTTTGCGTCAAGCAAGACCAGATTTGTAAGTTTTCACGATCCTTCTCATCGACATCCAATGTTAATTCTGAAAAGTCATAAGAAGACTCCAGCAAACGAGAGGCCTTGTCAAAACTATCCATCTGCTCATGAGTTTGAGAATAATCCTGAGCAGGTGTTTGGTATTTAGAGGCTAGATGATGGAGAAAGTCCACACTGGCTTGGTATAGATTGCCCTCAGCGAATGGACTGGTATAGGCTTTCTTACTAGCATAAGCCCCGATAACAATATCAACATCCTTGCCATGAAGTAGGTCCACAATTCGCTCTTCCTCAGCAGAAAAACGGGTAAATCCATCAATAACCAAGGCGATTTGAGTGAAATCACTACTTACTTTGTCATTCTCAATAGCCTCAATCAAATGGGACAACTGACTTCCCTGAGCCAACTGGCCTTGATTGAGATAAGCAATTACTTTCTCAAAAATCAAGAGTAAATCGGCTCTCTTGTCCTCATCCGTCAAACTCTCCAAGTCCAAAAAACTCATCTGAGCTTTGGTCATCTCGTGGTAAAGATCAATCAACTGCTGGATAAATTGAGGATCCTGCTTGATGGCGCCGTATACTCGTAAGTCTTTGGGATCAAGTTCGGCAAGGCATTTGTAAAAGGCCATCCCAAGACCAATGTCATCTAGACTGGTCTTGGCAGGCAAGTCATTCAAGATCAGGTATCGAGCCATCTGCGCAAAGCGCGTAACAGTAATCGCAAAAGAAGCCTGCTGGGACAAGCATTCCAGCACGGCACGTTCCTTTTCAAAAGAAAGAGAGTTGGGGGCGATGTAGAAGACCCGCTTGCCAGCAGCAACTAACTCCTCCGCCTCTCTTGTTAGAATTTCAGTCAAAGAAGTCCGAATATCAGTATAAAGTAATTTCATCTCTGCCTCATTGGAATTTTTCATTACCTTTTATTATACCATGATTAGCCAGCCAAGTCTGAAAATAATCAGTTCTTGCTCACCTGTTGAAAAGAAAATGCCGGAAAGTTCCGACATTGTTTTAGTAAGCTAACTTCCTGAAAATAGGAGTAACCACACATTCCAGAAGGCAGTGATATTGATGAGAATATGAACTAGTATTGGATAGTAGAGACTTTTTGTCATGCGATACAATAGAGCAAAAATAAGCCCTCCACTAGCATAAATGAGAAAAGCAAGAGGTGTTAAAGCGAAATTGATATGAATATAACCGAAAATAATAGCAGAAAGCAAGACATCTCCGTACCAAGGCGAGTTTTTGAAAAAGGTTGTCATAAGCACACCGCGATAAATCAATTCCTCAGCAATAGGGCCGATGAAGCAAGCTATGAGCAAGAAATAGGGTAATTCCTGTCTCCCTATCATTTCTATCGTTTCATTCAAAGAAATTTGATTTGAAGACGAGGGTATGAAATAAGACAAGAAGAAGTCCGACATATACGAAATGATGTAGCCCAGTAAAAGGTAGATAAAGTACCTCAACTGCCACTTGAAATGAAAAGTCTTCTTTCCTGCAAAAACTAGTAGATAGATGACCGCTAATAAAAGACCTCCACTCTCCATCCAAAGCAGAATCTGAAAAAATTCACGACTTGCTGGTAGATAAGGCTTTGCGAGGTGATTGAAAATTCCCCAAAACCAAGTTGATTTGTAAAAAATTAAGGATAATGCTAGTAAAATTTGAATAGCCCGTTTTTTCATATTAAATTCTCTGCTTTCCTTGACTAGATTATTGAATATAATGGTTTACTTAACTGTATAACAAGTTTAGTATAGCATATCTTTTCGAAATATCCTCTTCAAATCATAAATTGTCATCAAAACATCTTAAACTGTAAAATCAATTAGCCCCAAGCTTCCTATCAATTTCTTCTCCAAAATATGCTATAATAATACCAAAAGATAAAGAAGGAAGTCTTATGATTAAACTACTAGCCTTGGATATGGACGGAACCCTCCTCAATGAAGCCAAGGAAATCCCACAAGCTCACATTACTGCTATTCACCAAGCTATTGAAAAAGGTGTCAAACTGGTTCTCTGTACAGGTCGTCCCCTTTTCGGCGTCCTCCCCTACTACAAAAAACTGGGGCTTGACCTCCAGAATGAGTATGTGATTGTTAACAACGGTTGTTCAACTCACCAGACAAGTGACTGGGGACTAGTTGACTGGCAAGAACTTAGTCCAGCAGACATCGAATACCTCTATGACCTAGCTGAAAAAAGTGATGTTCAGTTGACTCTTTTTGATGAGGAGCATTATTTTGTCCTCGGTGGTAAGCCTAATGAAATTGTTCAAAATGATGCCAAGCTGGTCTTTTCAGACCTGACTGAAATTTCTCTTGAGGAAGCGACTAGTGGCAAGTACCGTATGTTCCAAGGGATGTTTTTGGGGACAGAGAGCCAAACGAACGATTTTGAAGGGCGTTTTGCTGAGGAGCTTTGCCAACGATTTAGTGGAGTTCGTTCGCAGCCTGTCATTTATGAAGCAATGCCACTTGGAACGACAAAGGCTACTGCTCTTTCACGACTAGCAGAGATTTTGAATATCGAGCCATCAGAAATTATGGCTATGGGCGATGCTAATAACGATATCGAAATGCTCCAGTTTGCTGGGCTGGGCATTGCAATGGGAAATGCCAGCGATTATGTTAAATCTCTTGCGGATGCAGTTACAGCCAGCAACGAAGAAGACGGCGTTGCGCGTGCCATTGAGAAATATATTTTATAATTAAGAAGCCCAGTTCGTGTCAACTGGGTTTTGATATTTAAGAATTCCTAAAACTTTAGAAACTCTTTAGAAATCCTTGAGCTTTCTTTGATTTCTATGCTTTATACTAAAGTTAACAAAATAAATCAAAAGGAGAGAATCATGAAAACAGTACTTGACATTCATGGATTGTCCAAAAACTTCGACAAACAAGCTATTCTTCAGGATCTTCATCTAACCATAAGAGAGGGAGATATTTATGGACTTATAGGAAAGAATGGAGCTGGGAAGACTACCTTAATAAAAATCATTACGCAACTACTCTTTACGGATAAAGGGACTGTTTCCCTCTTCTCCAGCCAAGCAGAACATGAGTGGACCAAGGCTCTATCTCGAGTTGGTTCAGTGATCGAATCACCTGTAGCTCATAATCACCTAACAGCCTATCAAAATCTGAAATATTACTGTATGATTCGTCATATTCCAAATGCTGATCAAGTCATTCGAGAAACGCTGGACTATGTAGGCTTGTCAGATACAGGTAAAAAAGTCTTTCGAGATTTCTCACTGGGAATGAAGCAAAGACTTGGCATCGCTATTGCCCTTCTCTCCAAACCAGACTTCCTGATCTTAGATGAACCTATCAATGGACTTGACCCAATTGGTATCAAAGAATTTCGTCTGATGATTCAACGCCTCAATCAAGAAAAAGGAATCACCATTCTCATCTCTAGCCATATCTTGTCAGAACTCTACCTCGTAGCTAATCGCTTTGGTATTTTAGATCAAGGCAAGATTATCCGTGAAATCAGCAAAGCTGAATTTGAAACACTAAGTGAGGATTATATTGTGCTTAAGACAGCTGACAAAGAGAAAGCTTGCCAAGTATTGAAAGAACAAATCCAGCTCCAGTTCAAGGTTGTCAATCCTGAAAACGAAATCCACATCTTTGGTCAGGAACAAGATGTCAAACAGATTCTTAAGGACTTAACCTTGGCAGATGTCGCTATTGACGAGATTTACTACGCACGTCAAAACCTAGAAGAATACTTTACTCAATTAGTCGAATAGGAGGAAAATCATGATACATACCATTCAAGCAGACTTTTACCGTCTTTTCCGTTCCAAAGGTTTTTGGATTACAGAGTTCATTCTCTTTTCTCTCATGCTAATGGGCGCAAGTATTGGAGCTACTGGCCATCTGATGGCAATCCAGACAGAAGAGCCAGAAATTCCAACCCATGGTTGGGACGGTGTACAAGCCCTGATTAACGCATCTAGTCAAGGTTCAAACCTCGTTTTTCTCTGCATTATTCTAACTTGTCTAGTTCTCGGTGTTGATTTAATCGGAAAGCTCTATAAAAATAATTTGACAGTAGGGATTTCTCGTACAGAGTTTTTCCTTGCCAAAGCCTTTGTACTGGCTTGTATTGCACTTTTGCAACTTATCATCAGCCTTGTGATTGCCTTTATTCCAGCAACTATCTTAAATGGATTTGGAACCATGCCTGATGGCTTTATTGGTAATCTACTGATAACCATTTCCCTTCAATTTCTTTGCCTCCTTGCTTGGCTTTCCATTGTTTCCTTCATCCTCTATGTTAGTCATTCTTATCTTGCGGTATTTATTGGATATTTGGTCAGCTCTATCATCCTTTCTATGCCAATGCTCATCTTCCCAAGTATCAAAATTTTGCCATATTTATCATTGCAGTTTTTCTATGCTATGACTGCTAATAGTGAATCCATTTTCTATACACTTATAGTTAGCTTAGCTGTTATTGTAATCTTTAATCTAAGTGGACTGGCAGTTTTCAAAAAGAAAAGTCTATAAAAAACGACCTCCTCTAGCCTACAGAGGAGGTTTCTTTTCGTTAAAAACAAATGAAAACCGATAACCAGTGGCCATCTGTGCTTAGTTTCATCTCTGCACCGAGAAGATGACATAATTCTTCAGTGATATAAAGGCCTAAACCAGAGGATTCTTCAGTGTCTGATAGATTTTCAGAATAAAAACGGTTGCTGAGATTTTCTATTTTTTTGATGGGCTGTTTAACAAGGTTTGCAATCTCTAAGACAAGCTGTTCCTTTTCCTTTCTCAAAGATAGACGGGCTTCTTCCTTGCCATGTTTGAGGACATTTCCAAGCAGATTTTGTAAAATTCGATCCAGCAAGTCTTCATCTGTCCTCATTTTTAAACCAGCTTCAACCTTAAAATCAAGTGTGATATTTGCCGCCTGAAAAACATCATAATAAGCCAGAGTCTTTTTAGTAATAAAAGCGGAAAGATCCACTTCTTCCATTTTCGGTTTAACAGCTCCTTCCATCAAACGACGGTATTCTAGGAGAGCCTCCAAACGTTTGGAAACTAAATCAAGATGCTGGGCTACTTTTTGTAGGGTTTCTCCTTTGTTTTCAGGAGACTTTATCAATTGTTGGGTGTAGCCTGAAGCGATAGTCAAAGGAGTTCGAATATCATGAGCGATATTGCTGATGGCCATATCCAGAGTCTGCTTTTCCCTTTTCATTACCAACCGAGATTGTTCCACTTCTTGAAATAGATTTTCAATCTGCTGGTAGAGCTGTAGAAAATGTTTGGAAAAAATGCTGACTCCTACTCTTTTCATACTACCCGTGAGAATCTTGTCTTCAATCTGTTGACTCAGGCTTTCAAGTGCTAGATGGTATCGAATCAATGTAATCGATAAAATAATTAGGAGAACCAGTAGGATAAAGATTATCATGTAGGTCATTGCTTATCTCCTTTTAATCTTACCCCAACTCCCCAAATGGTTTCAATATATTCCTGATTTGGGTCAAGCTGGTTTAATTTTTTACGAAGATTACTCAAATGCGTATTGAGGGTATTATCTCCAGGTAAATAGCTCTCTTCCCATACCATTTCATAAAGTTCTTCCTTGGTGAAAATTTTCTTTGGATGTTTAAGGAGAGTTTGGAAAATCAAGCATTCTTTCTTAGCCAGGCGAATCGTTTCCTGGCTATTTTTGATTTCAAAACTTTCTGCATCGAACTGGATATTTTTCAAGTTTTGTGGCAGATTTTCAGTTTTTCCTATTTCCATGGGCTGTTTTTCTGCGCTTTGGCGTAATTGAACAGTAACCCTAGCAAAGACTTCGTCCAAATCAAAAGGCTTGACTATGTAATCATTGGCACCGTCTAAAAGGTATTGGCTGATAAATTTTTTATCGCTCAAAGCCGTTAGCATAATGACTGGAGTTTGACTTTGTTCCCTGATGGCTTTTAAAACCTGATCCCCATTTTTCCCAGGAAGCATGATATCTAGCAAAACGAGGTCAATCCCCCCTTGGTCAAAACGCATGATTCCTTCAGTTCCTGAAAAGGCTTGAATCACCTCATGCTCCTCAGTGAGAAGTGTTCGTAAAATCTCTTGAATGTCACTATTGTCTTCAATAACCAATATCCTAGCCATAAATACCAACCTTTCTGCAACTATTATAGCATGTTTTATTGATAAAGCTTAAACAGAAAAGCTCCTCGCATCAAAGCGCGAGAAAGCCTTGTAGTGTTAAATTATGAAATCCACTTGCTAGACAACATAGTATCTTATAGTTGTAAATAAGAAGTTAGTCTAGCAGAATGAATTTGCTATTTTTCCCACACTAATCTGTGATGCGTTGATACATTTCGGGTCTTCTATCACGAAAGAGTCCCCAGTTTAGGCGTTCGCTTGCTCCCTTGTCAAGGTCATAAGTTGCTAAAAGAACAGCTTCTCCTTGTATTTCAGCTCGCTCGATAATAGCTCCTGTTTCATCCGTCATAAAGGATGAACCGTAGAAGTCAAGGCTAGAACTCTGCCCACCATTTTCTTCACTAGGAGTGACTTCTTCCAAACCATAACGATTGGCTGCAATAACTGGAACAATATTCGCTGCTGCGTGTCCTTGCATGGTACGTTGCCAATGACCACAGCTATCTGTATCCAAAATTGGCTCTGAACCGATGGCTGTAGGATAAAAGAGCAATTCAGCACCATTTAACGCAAGACAGCGGGCTGTTTCAGGGAACCATTGATCCCAACAGATACCGATACCAATCTTGGCATAGCGAGTATCCCAGACCTTGAAACCTGTGTTGCCAGGTGTGAAATAAAATTTTTCTTGATAATAATGGTCGTCTGGTATGTGGGTTTTCCGATAAACGCCCAGCACTTCCCCATCTGCATCAATAACGGCAATAGAGTTATACAAGACATTACCATCTTTTTCATAGAAACTGATTGGTAAAACGACCTTTAGCTCCTTGGCAATGGTTTTAAAATGCTGAATAGCTGTATTGTCTGTCACCGACTGGGCATACTGGTAGTAGTCATACTGACGTTCCTGACAGAAATAGGGACGTTCAAACAACTCGGGCAAGAGAATAATTTGTGCGCCTTGTTCTGCAGCCAGACGTACTAAACGATCTGCGGTTTGGATATTTGTTGCCACATCCTTAGCGCATTGCATCTGAATGGCTGCAACTTTTACATTTCTCATCTTTTTCTCCTATTCTGGGATTTGTTGGGTGATACAGTGGATATTGCCACCACCTAAGAGAATATCTCTGGCTGGAATTCCGACAACTTTACGGTCTGGGAAACATTTACTGAGGATATCTAAGGCTACTTGGTCATTTTGATCTTGAAATTGGGGAACCAAGATAGCCTTATTAGCGATATAAAAGTTTACGTAGGAAGCTGCTAGTCGTTCACCCGCGTATCGCTCTTCTTCACCTTCTTCGTAGGAATAACCAGGAAGATCTTCTTCTGTCACAACTTGTCGAACTGCAGGGATAGGCAATTTATGAATGGTAAAGTGACGACCTTTTGCATCTGTTTCTTGCTCTAAGAGTTCGAGATCTGCTTTTGACATGGCATACTGGGGATCGTTTTGATCATCTGTCCAAGCCAAAACAAGCTCAGCAGGACCAACGAAGGCTGCAACATTATCAACGTGTTCATTGGTTTCGTCCTGATAAATACCATAAGGAAGCCAGATAATTTTTTCAGCCCCAAGGCTGTCTAATAAGGTATTCTCGATTTCCTCTTTAGTCAGGTTAGGATTGCGACCAGGACTAAGCAAGCAACTTTCAGTCACGAGAATGGTTCCTTGTCCATCGCTATGGATTGCGCCTCCTTCCAGTACAAAAGGCTTGGCATCGTAAACAGGTATTTCCAAGGTCTCAGCAAAACGACTGGCTACTTGGTCATCATCTTCATAGTCTTGGTAGAGACCATCATAGGTTCCTCCCCAAGCATTGAAGGCCCAATCCACGGCTAATTTCTTGCCTTTATCATTGATAAGAATGGTTGGTCCTGTATCTCGAGCCCAGGCATCATTGGTGGGAATGTCTAAATAAACAACCTTGTCTCCAAGATAGGATTGGGCTTCAGATAGATAGGCCTGCTCCACCAAAAGATAGACTCTTTCCCCTTCTGCTATAGTCTTGATAATCTGGCTAAAAGCCTTTTTAGCTGCCTTACCTTGAAAGGGCCATGAACCTGGTCGAGTCGGCCATATCATGAGGGTACCATGATGGGGTTCGTACTCTGCTGGCATACGATAGCCTAATTTTTTTGGACTGTTCATCATGATAATCTCCCTTTAAAGTCTTGATAGCCAAAAGCCTTGACCAAGTCACAATCTCCATTTTCATCCATAATATAAAGGCTTGGGAGACCAATACCGTTGAAGGTATTATTTTTGACAAAGGAATAAATGGCCATGTCTTCGAAATAAAGTCTGTCACCGATTTGGACTGGATTTTCAAAACTATAATCACCAATCACATCGCCCGTCAGACAGGTATTAGAAGAAAGTCTATAGGTATGGGCTTTTTCCTGTGCATCGAAGCCATTTCTCAAAGGTGGACGATAGGGCATCTCAAGTACGTCAGGCATATGGCAGGTCGCAGAGGCATCTAAAACCAAGATTTCCATACCGTTTTCGACAATATCTAATACCTCAGTTGCTAGATAACCCGCATTGAGCGCAATAGCTTCACCCGGCTCTATATAAACTTCAAGATTGTAAGTTTCTCGGATACGCTTGACCTCAGAAATCAGCAAATCTACATCATAACCTTCTCTTGTGATGTGGTGTCCGCCCCCCATATTGAGCCATTTAACTTGATGTAAGTAGGGACCAAACTGCTCTTCTACTGCTTTCAAAGTTGTCTCTAAATCATCTGCTCCCTGCTCGCAAAGGGTATGAAAATGAAGACCATCCACCAAATCCAACAAATCACTAGGAATTTTATCTAGTGTCACGCCAAAACGAGAACCTGGTGCACAAGGGTCATAGAGCGCGTGATTACCCTGAGTTGAACATTGGGGATTGATACGGAGACCTATACTGATACCAGCCTCCCGACAACGAGCCCCATGCTTACGCAATTGTCTCTCAGAATTAAAGACAATGTGGTCAGTAATTCCAAGTAATTCTTCCAAGTCTGAATCTTTGAAAGCAGGTGCAAAAACATGGACTTCACCAGGAAATTTTTCCCTTGCCAATTTGGCTTCATAAAGACCACTGGCAGTAGTCCCAGATAGATACTGGCTAATCAAGGGATAGGTTTTGTAGAGGGAATAAGCCTTCTGGGCAAGTAAAACCTTGCAGCCAGCTTCTTCTTGTACATATTGTAAAATGCGACAGTTGGCTTCTAACTTTGACAAGTCAATAACATAAGCTGGTGTTGGTACATTTTCTAATTTCATTAGTCCACCATTTGTGGATTTTCAACCACAACCCAAGGCAAACCATACTCATTCAAAGCTTCCATGAATGGATCGGGATCCAATTCTTCAAGGTTGTAAACTCCTGGTTGTTTCCAAGTACCGTTCATGACTAATTTTGTACCTATCATGGCTGGAACTCCAGTCGTGTAAGAAATGGCTTGCGAACCAACTTCTGCGTAACATTCCTGATGATCGCAGACATTGTAGATGTAGATGGTCTTTTCAACACCATCCTTGACACCTGTAAAGATACATCCAATATTGGTTTTACCAACTGTACGTGGTCCAAGGCTGGCTGGATCTGGAAGCAAGGCTTTTAAGAATTGGATTGGAACAATTTCTTGGCCATTGAAGTTAATGGCATCTGTACGAAGGAGTCCAACATTTTCAAGACATTTCATATGAGTCAAGTAAGATTGACCAAAGGTCATAAAGAAGCGAATACGTTTGACACCTGGAATGTTCTTAGCTAGTGATTCGATTTCTTCATGGTGGAGGAGATACATATCTTTTTGTCCAACCTGAGGGAAATCGTACTCACGCTTGATTGACATAGCTTCGACTTCAACCCATTTTCCATCTTGCCAGTAAGAACCTGGCGCAGAAACCTCTCTTAGGTTGATTTCTGGATTGAAGTTAGTTGCAAATGGATAACCGTGGTCCCCACCATTACAGTCTAAAATATCGATATAGTGGATTTCATCAAAATAATGTTTAAGGGCGTAAGCTGAAAAGACACTAGTTACACCTGGGTCAAAACCAGAACCAAGTAGAGCAGTTAAACCGGCTTCCTTGAATTTTTCCTGATAAGCCCATTGCCATGAGTAGTCAAAGTAGGCTGTAAAACCAAGTTCCTTGCAACGTTTTTCATAAATAGCACGCCATTCAGGGTCTTCTGTGTCTTCTGCTTCGTAGTTGGCTGTATCGATATAGTGAACACCTGTAGCCAAGCAAGCATCCATGATGGTCAAGTCTTGATAAGGAAGGGCTACGTTTAAAACAGCTTCTGGCTTATAGCTTTTAATCAGGGCAACCACTTCTTCAACCTTGTCAGCATCAAGAGCAGCTGTCTCAATCTTTGTACTTGTTTTGCCTTCCAGTTTAGCTTTCAAGTCATCACATTTTGACTTGGTACGGCTAGCAATCATAATTTCTGTAAAGGTTTCGCTATCTTGGCAAATCTTTGAAATAGCAACTTGGGCAACGCCCCCACATCCGATAACTAATAAACGACTCATTTTTTTCCTTCCTCTTCTTCTAAAATATCCTCAACATACTTGGGCAACATAAAGGCTCCCACGTGTAAGTTTGCAGTATAGTATTCTGTGAAAAGCTGGCGTTTTTTCCAGCCTTCCTTATCAAAATCTTTGACAGGGTGGTATTTTTTCGATGCAAATCCAAACAACCAATAGCCAGCTGGACTGGTTGGGATATGGGCCTGATAAACTCGACTGATTGGAAAGGCTTGATTGACCTTACGGTGCATGCTTCGGCAAGCTGACTCATCCTCGTCAAAGAAGGGACTTCCATGCTGGTAAATCATGATGCCATCTTCCTTGAGAGCACGGTAACTATTGCCATAAAATTCTTTGGTAAAGAGACCTTCCGTATGACCAAATGGATCCGTCGCATCATTGATGATGATATCGTAGTCATTTTCACAATTTCTCAAAAAGCGTAGCCCATCTTGGTAATAGATATTGACCCGAGGATCATCTAGACCTGTTGCAAAATCAGGGAAATATCTGCGACAAACTTCAACTAACATTTCGTCGGGCTCTACAATATCGATTTGTTCTAGCTCAGGATAGAGAGTTAAAACTTGGGCAACACCGCCGTCACCACCCCCTAAAACCAAGACTTTTTTAGGATTGGGATGGACAGCCATAGGAACGTGAACAGTCATTTCATTGTAGACAAAATCATCTGCATCTGAAAACAAGACATGCCCGTTTAAAACCAATATTTTCCCAAAAGCGGGGGTGTCTAAAACATCGATGTCCTGCCACTCGCTTTTTCCTGCATATAATTGCTTAGCGGTTCGTAAGGATAATTTAACATCTGGAGTATGAACCTCTGAAAACCATAAATCCATTTAGCTTTCCTTTCCTTCAATTACATTGATATGATTGACTTCAGGATCCTCAGTTCCCTGAAGTGAACAACCACGTTCTTTAGCAAATTGGATATAATCCACTATCTCTTGGGTAATGCGTTCACCTGGTGCCAAGATGGGAATTCCTGGTGGATAACACATGACAAATTCTCCGCAGACTTGCCCTACAGATTCATCCAAGGTTAAGCTTCTTCTCTCTGAATAGAAGGCTTCCTGTGGAGACAGCACCAACTCAGGCTGAATATATTCTCCTGCTATCAAGTCCTTCCCATCTCGTGAATAGAGTCTCTTAATATCAGCCAGAGCACCCACTAAGCGCTCGATGTCTTGGATGCGGTCGCCGATGGAAATATAAGCCAAGATATTCCCAATATCACCAAACTCGATCTGAATGTCGTATTCATCGCGCAGGAGGTCATAAACCTCTATACCTGTTAAGCCAATACCCTGAGTGTAAACTGACAACTTGGTCACGTCAAAATCACAGACCGACACACCATCTATTAACTCTTTTGAGTAGGCGTAGTAGCCACCGATAGCATTGATTTCACGGCGAGCATACTCAGACAGTTCAATGACCTTTTCAAATGACTCTTTACCACGAAGGGCCAAGTTACGACGTGAAATATCCAAACTAGCCATCAACAAGTAAGAGGCGGATGTTGACTGGGTTAGGTTTATGATTTGACGAACGTACTCAGGATTCATCTGCTCTCCAATTAAAAGAAGCGAGCTTTGGGTCAAACTCCCACCAGACTTATGCATAGAGACCGCCGCCATATCAGCTCCTGCGTCCATAGCAGAAATTGGAAGTTTATCTGTAAAATGCAAATGCGCTCCGTGGGCTTCATCTACTAAAACCATCATGCCAGCTTCATGAGCCATTTCTGTCAACCCCTTTAGGTCTGAACAGATTCCGTAGTAAGTAGGATTGTTAATCAAAATGGCCTTGGCATCGGGATGGTCCTTTATGGCCTGGGCTACACGGTCATTTTCAAGCCCTAAAGCTATGCCTATTTTAGGATCCACACTCATTTCGATATAGATAGGAATGGCACCGCATAGAACCAGCGCATTGATAGCAGATTTATGGACATTTCGTGGCAGAATAATCTTATCTCCAGCTTTACAAGTCGAAAGAATCATGGTTTGAACAGATGAAGTTGTTCCACCAATCATGAGAAAGGCATGGCTGGCTCCAAAAGCTTCCGCAGCCAGATCCTCTGCATCCCGAATAATCGAAATGGGATGGCCAAGATTATCCAAGGGTTTCATCGAATTGACATCAATGCCAACACATTTTTCTCCTAGCAGTTCGACAAGTTCTGGATTTCCTCGTCCACGCTTGTGACCTGGTACATCAAAGGGAACAATCCGTTTCTTGCGTAGCTTGACCAAGGCCTCATAAATTGGGGCTTGGTTTTGATCTAACTCTTTCAAGACATACTCCTTTCCATATTTTTAGAACCTCACAATAAATAAGGAACTAAAGGATACTTATGAAAAAAGAGCAGGTTTTCACCTGCTCTGCAATCTTCTGACGTTTTTATGTTTGTTTCTTTTGAGTATGTCTGTTCCTGATGTTTCCTAACTCTCTAGTAGCAAATATTACGTACTTTATTGATCGTTTCACAAGATGACGTGTGCTTTCACCACACTAAAAATTATGAATTAGGATAAAAATCCTAACATCAACTTATAAAAGTAGGCTTTTAACCCTATCAATAATGTGGCTTTTCAACCACGCTTCGGCATTCAACCCTGCCTGTCCGTAGGCATTTTTTACTCGGGTTTATATTTGCTAGAAAACATCATCTCATTTTCTAAGCTCCATTACTATATCATGTTTTTAAGAACTTGTAAAGTATTTTTTGATAAAAAACAAAAATATGTTCGTAAATTGTTTAGTTTATGTAAAAAATATCGATAAATATTTTTTTGTAAACGATTATAAAGTGAACGAAATGATTACAGTATTTAATTTGAAATTCTTTCATGCCATTATATACTCTTTACCTTCTGTGTTTGATAGATTAGATAAGATGACGACATTTTTACATTATTATTAAAATCGTGCAACTTTTTTCAGACAGTTTTAAAAGATTGATTTCCTTATATTTTTCCTTTATACTGGATAAAAGGAGAATAATATGTCAGAAACAAATCACGAAATTGATTCAAATTTTGCAGGTCGTTTAAATATCCTGCGTGCGGGCGTTCTTGGTGCCAATGATGGGATTATTTCCATTGCTGGTGTGGTTACCGGGGTTGCCAGTGCCACGACCAATATCTGGATTATCTTTTTATCAGGTTTTGCGGCTATCTTGGCAGGTGCCTTTTCAATGGCTGGTGGAGAATACGTATCCGTTTCAACTCAGAAAGATACAGAGGAAGCAGCCGTTGCGCGTGAGCAAGTCTTGCTAGACCAAGATATAGAGTTAGCCAAAAAATCCCTCTATGCTGCCTATATCCAAAACGGAGAATGCGAAACCTCTGCCCAACTCTTGACCAACAAGGCCTTTCTAAAAAATCCACTCAAGGCTCTGGTCGAGGAAAAATATGGGATTGAGTATGAAGAGTTTACCAATCCTTGGCACGCTGCCATTTCCAGCTTTGTTGCCTTTTTCCTTGGAAGTTTGCCTCCAATGCTCTCAGTGACCATTTTCCCAAGTGAATACCGCATCCCTGCTACTGTCCTTATCGTCGGTGTGGCCCTTCTTCTCACTGGTTACACTAGTGCCAGACTTGGAAAAGCCCCAACCAAAACAGCTATGATTCGAAACCTCGCTATTGGTCTCTTGACCATGGGAGTCACTTTCCTGCTCGGACAACTTTTCAGCATTTAATACTCTTCGAAAATCTCTTCAAACCACGTCAGCTTCGCCTTGCCGTATATATGTGTAACTGACTTCGTCAGTTCTATCTGCAACCTCAAAGCAGTGCTTTGAGCAACCTGCGGCTAGCTTCCTAGTTTGCTTTTTGATTTTCATTGAGTATAAAATACAAGAAATACCTCGATTTTGAAGTCGAGGTATCTTTTTTTACATTTGGACAATCTTGCGATAACTTCTTGAAGTAATCATGAAAATCAGCACATAGGCGATGAGGAAGATAGCGCAGATAGACAAGGTCACAATCAACATCATATTCGTATCTATTACACCAATCACTTTTAAAATCAGACTAAGCATATGGTAGGCAAAGGCTAGATGTATGAAGGCAAAAAGCAAAGGAAGGAAGAAAACAGTTAAAACCTGTTTGTTAATGGTTTGCTTGATTTGCTTTTGATCTAAACCGACTTTCTGCAAGATAATAAAGCGTTCACGGTCTTCATAGCCTTCAGAAATTTGCTTGTAGTAGATGACCAGAACGGTTCCGACCATAAAGATAATGGATAGGAAAATACCGATAAAGAAGACACCGCCAAAGAGGGCACTCATCTGAGCACTAGCATCTGCTAGATTGCTACCATACACATAGTTACCTTCAGTGTTTAATTGAGCATTAAACTTTTGTAAGTATTTTTCATATTCTTCAGCGACCTTGAGTTGCTCTTCTTCACTGATACTTACATTCATACCACCGTAATACTGATTATAGATATCCGAATCTAGAAATTGGTCTAAAAATGCTTGTAAATTAGGTACAACAAGGTAATTGTAATCAGAAGTCAAGATATTAAACTGATTTGGGACATGGTTGATAATAAAATCTTTATCAAATTCTTCTTTGACAGAAAATTGATGATCATTTAGAGTTAGAGCTTTCTGTTCTTTAACTCCTTCATTCTTTGCAAAGAGTCCGACCTCATTTCCTGATAGAGACAGTTTTTGGCCAGTCATAGTTTCATAATCTTTTTGGTCAAATACCATAAAAACTGTTTTGACTTGGACACGGTTTTGTCCTTTTTCAAAAATGGTTAACTTGCTACCTTCTTGGTTTGCAACACCAAAGTAAGCGTAACGAAGAACTTCTTTCTCTTTAATCTTATAACCTTTATCACTTGCAAACTGACTCAAGAGTTTGTCCAAGTCTTCTTTTTCAACATTTTGTCCAGTAATTCCAAAGTCATGAGGATTTAGAACTTTTTTAAAGCTTTCTGAGGCATTGAATATACTAGTCGCTGCTGACATGGTTACCAAAACCATTGTTGACAAAATAGCGATAGTTGCTAGTCCAACCGCATTTTTCTTCATACGGAAAATCAAGTTGGAAACAGAGATAAGATTATTTGGTTGGTAATAGTATTTCTTATTTTTCTTTAAGATTTGGAGGAAAACGGTAATCCCTGCATTGAACAAAAGATAGGTTCCAAAGATAACCAGTAAAACAGCTAGGAAGAAGGTTGTTAAGGCTGTCAGAGGATCTTTTACAGTAAGGGAAAGATAATATCCAATCCCTAAACTAATCGAACCAAGAATTGTTTGGAGAGGTAGGAAACGACCTTTTTTCTCTCCGCTTGCTTTCTCACGCGAGAGCTGGAGAGCATTCATACGGGCGATTCTAAGGGCGTTCAGGAACATGAGGCCTAGGAAAATCAATCCAAAGACAACTAGCACTGAAATGACAACTTTCATCTGGAAGGTAGCGACCAGTTCTACCTTCAATTTCATCAGTTTGAGTAGGAAAGCGAAAATCAACTTGTCAAACAAGGCTCCAATACCGATACCTGCACCAACAGTTAGAATTCCAAATAGCACCAACTCTTTAAAGGACATACTGATCAGATGACGCTTCTCCAAACCCAACATGCCATAAATCCCCAGTTCCTTGGAACGGTTTTTCATGACAAAACTATTGGCATAGAGGACGATAATAGCTGACGCAAGGGTGACGACAAACATACCAAATCCAAGAGTAGCTTGAATCGTTTCACCTCCACGGATTTCCGAAATCTTGGGATTAAAGGTTAGAGAGTAAAAGAGATAGGTGACGGTGACTGCCAAGAGAACAGCCAGCGCAAAAGGATAGTAGAGTTTGCGGTTTTTAATCAAGTTCGATACCGCTAACTTATTGGTTAATCGAAACATACTAATTCACCTCGCTTGCCATGACAGTCAAGGTATCAGAGATTTCTTGGAACATCTGACGCTCTGTCTTCTCTCCACGGTAGATTTGATTGTAAAGAATGCCGTCCTTGATAAAGAGTACACGCTTAGCCCTGCTGGCTGCTGCCGTTGAGTGAGTTACCATGAGAATGGTTTGGCCGCGCTCATTGATTTCATCAAAGACATCAAGTAAGGCTGCAGATGACTTGGAATCAAGGGCTCCTGTTGGCTCATCCGCAAGAAGAATTTCAGGTTCTGTGATGATGGCGCGTGCTACTGCTACACGCTGTTTCTGACCACCAGAAATCTCGTAAGGGTACTTCTCTTGCAATTGGTTGATACCTAGATTCTCAGCTGTCACCACCAGTTTCTTCATCATCTCCGTAATAGGTCTTCTTGACAAGACAAGCGGAAGCAAGATATTGTCCTTAACAGACAGAGTATCTAGCAAGTTAAAGTCTTGGAAGACAAAGCCCAATTTTTCACGACGGAAGCTAGAAGCCTGTGAATTTTTAATGGTTGCTGTATCAGTTCCATTCAAGTAAACCTGCCCACGACTTGGTTTATCCAGCATAGCTAGAATATTGAGAAGAGTTGATTTACCAGAACCAGACTCACCCATGATAGCAACGTAGTCACCCTTTTCTACGGTAAAGTGAATATCCTTGAGGGCTTCTACTTGGTTGCCCTGAAAACGAGTTTTATAAATTTTTTGAACGTGTTTTACATCTAAAAGTGTCATGAGAATCTCCTTTCTTAATATCCCATCAAATGAAATGTCGATTGCATCATAGCGCACCCCAGCTGAACGCGCTCGATATCTTTATGGCTTGGTTTTTTTGTTTTCTTATGTAAGATTTGTTTCATGATGTTACTCCTTTGTTCTTTATGAGTCTAGTTTACATCAAAAAAAGACTGCTTGCCATAACCTAACCTTACAAAAGAGACTTTAATCTTACATTTTTGTAAGATTGGGGGGAATGTAAGCAAAATTGCTTAGAAAATGATTTGATTTCCTATTTTAAAAATTGTAAAATATAAATGGGAAAAGGCTTACTTTGGAAAGGAGGAAGCGGGAACTATCATTTAAGTAAGCCTACTTTGATGAAACACCATTCGATTTAACACTGGCAAGTCGTTCTAAGCATCAGGAAAGAAGGTGTGCTTTAATGAAACACAAAGAACATATACTCGTCGGACTTCTCTATCTGCTCTCCCCATTCATCGGTCAGCTCTTAGTTGAAAAAACATACTTTATCGGTACAGAATTTACAGCTACTGCTTATGCTATTTGCTGGCTATCAGTTGTTATCAGCATCCACCATTTTTCAAAAAACGTATTGTCTCAGCAAGAAAAATCAGATTAGAAATCTAAGTTCAAAATATTATTTTTAATTTGTATATGAAACTGGAAAAATATCATTAAAAGTAAAAAAAAGCTTTAAATCAAGCAGTTTAGACTATTGATTTAAAGCTTTTTGCTTATTTCAAATCTTTTGTAGAACCTCACCAAAACCAGCCTTCATTATCGTCAATGGCTTGAGCTTCTTTGCGTTTTCGTGGGCCTGTTCCGTACATTTCTGCTTCGATTTCTTCCTTGGTTGGCATGACAGAAGCTAGGATGATATAGATAATCACGCCAAGTCCAAAGTTTGCGACTGTAAAAATAGCAAACAGAAAACGAACAAGGGTAACATCAAAGTTCCACTTGTCTGACAGACCTGCCAAAACTCCTGAAATCATGCGATTTCGTCTCATTTTATAAAATTTACTGTTCATGATATTTCCTCTTTCTGCTAGGTTAGACATAGTATATCACAGGTAGGCTCGGCTTTCATCAGTCCTCAGGCTGATTTACTAGTAGCAATTTACCTTGACAAAGTCCACAGCGATAGCGTTTGGTATCAATCCTTCGCTTGCGATGATAAGTTTGCTGGCAGGATTGGCAACGATAAAGTTTGGGTGGTTTGGAGTTGCTATTTGGCAAGGTTGGTACAAAGCGTAATCCATCCACTGCTTTCAACAGTTCCTTAAAATCCCGATCCTTGTGTTGATAGCCCTTCCCTTGAAAATAGAGGTGATAATGACAGAGTTCATGTCTGACAATTTTTCTAAAAACATCCAAACCCAGTTCCTGATAAACCTTGGGATTAAAATCCAAATGCCCATCTTTGGGAAAAAATCGCCCACCTGTCGAACGTAGACGCCTATTCCACTGGACATGATGGATAAAAGGTCTGCCGAAGTCTTCTAGTGAAACCTGCTTAACGTAATCAGTCAGTTTCATTTGGAGCTAGGAGCGACAGATTGACTTTTTCACGTTCAGTATCAATTTTCTTGACCCAAACGGTCACCAAATCTCCGACAGACACCACTTGGCTAGGATGTTTGATAAATTTGCGACTCATATGGGAAATATGAATCAAGCCGTCCTCGTGAATACCGATGTCAACAAAGGCACCGAAATCAACAACGTTACGCACGACACCTTCTAGTTTCTGGCCAACCACTAAGTCTTTGATGTCTAGGACATCTTGGCGAAGCACAGGTGCATCAAAGGAATCACGGAAATCTCGACCTGGTTTGAGAAGGTCTGCAATGATATCTTTAAGAGTTTCTGGTCCAAGGTCTAGCTCTTGCGCCATTTCCTTGACTGAAAGCGACTTGAGTTTGCCTTGGGCTTCTTCGTTTAGGTCTTTAATATCTAAACGTTTGAAGAGTTCCTTAACGGCAACGTAATTTTCTGGGTGAACTCCTGTATTATCAAGGATGTTGCTACTTTCAGGGATACGAAGGAAACCAGCTGCCTGTTCAAAAGCCTTAGCACCCAGACGAGGAACTTTCTTGATTTGGGCGCGTGAAGTGATTTTTCCCTCTTCCTCACGGTATTTGACGATATTTTCAGAAATGGTTTTATTGAGTCCAGCTACGTGTGAAAGAAGAGCTGGGCTGGCCGTATTAATATTAACACCGACTTGGTTCACCACGGTATCCACGACAAAATCCAGACTTTCAGACAATTTCTTCTGGCTGACATCGTGTTGGTATTGACCGACACCAATTGACTTAGGATCGATTTTGACCAATTCCGCAAGAGGATCTTGCAAACGACGGGCGATAGAAATGGCAGAGCGTTTTTCAACGGTCAAGTCTGGAAACTCCTGACGAGCAAGTTCGCTAGCAGAATAGACAGAAGCACCACTTTCATTTACAATGACATAACTAACCTCAGGAAAATCTTTAAGAACTTCCGCCACAAAAGCTTCACTTTCACGACTGGCCGTTCCATTACCGATGGCAATAATCTCTACATCGTATTGACCAATCAAGTCTGCCAGATCTTTCTTGGATTCTTCGATTTGACGAGCCGATGCTGGTTTGACAGGATAAATGACCTGAGTTGTCAGCATTTTTCCTGTTGCATCCACGACAGCTAGCTTGGCACCTGTACGAAAGGCAGGGTCAAATCCAAGAACCACGCGCCCTTTCAGCGGAGCAACCAAGAGGAGATTGCGCAGATTGTCAGAAAAGAGTTGGATAGCTCCTTCTTCTGCTTTCTCAGTTAATTCTGTCCGAATACGACGCTCGATAGCAGGCAAAACTTTTTTCTTAACTGACTGTTGAACAACTTCATCAATATAGGTATTTTTTACCTTGAAACGAGCAGCAAAGAATGCAAGAATACGGTCCGTTGCATGTTCAAAACCGACCTTCAAGACACCTAGCTTCTCCCCACGATTGAGGGCTAAGGTACGATAACCTTGCATATTTCCAACCGTCTCAGAAAAATCATAGTAAATCTGAAAGACCTGCTTTTCATCAATACTTTCATTCTTGACTTGAGAAGTGAGTTTGGAGTGTCTCAGCACCTCCTGATAAGTTAGAGCGCGTAAATTGACATCTTCCGATAAGGCTTCGACCAAGATATCAACTGCACCAGCCAAGGTCTCCTTACCAGTCGCAAATCCTTCACAGACAAACTTTTCAGCCTCTTTCTCTAAGTCAGCTACATTCTGCAAAATCAAGCGAGCAAGCGGGAAGAGTCCGGCTTCACGGGCAATAGTTGCCTTGGTCCGACGTTTTTCCTTATATGGAAGATAAAGTTCTTCAACGTCTGCTAATTTTTCGGCAGCTAAGATAGCTTCTTCCAATTCCTTGGTCAACTTGCCTTGTTCTTGAATCTTAGCTAAAACAGCTTCCTTACGGTCGTTGAGATTGGTCAGACTTTTATCCAAGTCGATAATGGCCTTAATCGCCACCTCATCCAGACTACCAGTCATGTCCTTGCGATAACGCGCGATAAAGGGAATAGTCGCCCCTTCAGCTGTTAAACTTAGAACGGTATCAATTTGCTTTAAAGTCACTCCCAAATCCTGGGAGATTTTTTCATATTTTTTATCCATGAATCTATTATACCACAAGCTAAACGTTTCAAATTAGCTCTTACAGTATTTAAAAACAATATGTGGGGAATAGATTTACTTCATTTCAATATTCTATTTATTGAAAAGGTTTCAATTTAAAATTCTACTAGATTACAAAAGAATCTATGAGTAATTTCACTGTTTTTATTTTTTACAAAACGCTTTATAAAGCTATTTGTTGAAGTTAACGAATCAATTTTCAGAGCAAATAAAAAACCTCAAGCCTGAGTCTGCGGTGGGGATAATCTTTTTTGAAATTTTTAAACAAAAAAGGAGCATTTAAGCTCCTCCTTTGAAATAACGGACACTTGGCTGGTCGGTGTACCCAGCATCTCAGATACCTTTTTCAAGGTGCGACAGGAACCTTTCTGCCCTCAAATGTCTTTCGTTAATGTTATTCTAGCACTATCTACTTTTTTTGTCAAGTTTTCTCAATCTACCAGACTTAATACGACTTTGTAACTTGTAATCTTGTAAACGATACATGGTCGGAACATAAAAGAAATCACCACTTTTATGTAACTTAATGGCAACAAGAACATTATCATCAAATCTTTTAACATATTCAAAACTAGCATCTTTCTCTCGTGGATTGACCCCAACGAAATCTGGATTACTTAGTATAAGTTCCAGGTCTTCGATATGATGAATCACATCATTATGATGCCGTTTCAACATATGGCTTCTTAAACCTTCTTTGTTAACTTTGATATCACTAGCTTCAAGAACAATATTAAAAATTTCTTTTATTTCGTCAGTAACCTGACCGATCTTTTTATGTTCCATCATTTCCTCCGTTATTCCACAATTATTATATCACAATCATAGTGTATATTAGGATATATCACGCTCTATTATTCGTTAGATACTCAATTTTAACTTTTCCCTTTTCCTTAAAATAATAGTATAATAGAGGTAGAATTTAGAATCGAGGTACACCAATGGCTGTAAAATTTACAAAACGAGACGACTTGGACAAGATGTTTGAAGAGTTTGCGAAACTCCCTGATTTGAAACAAGTCACTTTCCCTGATGACAAAGAGAAAAAAGCCAAAGCAGAAAAGAAAAACTAGATGACTGCTTTCCAACAACTCCCGTCTAGTGTGCTTCAGACTGGGGCTATTTTTCTCTCTATAATCATTGAAGCCCTCCCTTTCGTGCTGATAGGAAGTATTGTCTCAGGGTTGATTGAGGTTTATATCACACCTGACAAGGTTTATCACTTTCTCCCTCGAAATCGTTGGGGGAGAATCTTTTTTGGCACCTTCGTTGGTATACTTTTCCCTTCTTGCGAATGTGGAATTGTCCCCATTATCAATCGTTTTCTGGAAAAAAAGGTTCCCAGTTACACGGCTGTTCCCTTTCTTGTGACAGCACCTGTTATCAATCCCATTGTTCTCTTTGCGACCTATTCAGCCTTTGGCAACTCCTTCCATATCGCCCTAATGCGAGCTCTGGGTTCCATTCTTGTAGCTGTGATACTTGGGATTTTTCTGGGATTTTTCTGGCAAGAACCGATTCAAAAAGAAAATCGTTTGGCCTGTCATGAGCACGATTTTTCTCACTTGAGTCCTGCAAAGAAAGTTTTTCAAGTCTTTGTGCAAGCAATTGATGAATTTTTTGATACGGGACGTTATTTGGTATTTGGCTGTCTCTTTGCCTCTGTGATACAAGTTTACGTTCCGACTCGGATTCTGACCTCTATCAGTGCGACCCCTCTTTTTGCCATCCTGCTCTTGATGCTTTTGGCCTTTCTTCTCTCTCTCTGTAGTGAGGCAGATGCCTTTATCGGTGCTTCTCTACTCTCGAGTTTTGGTTTAGCACCAGTTCTGTCCTTTCTCGTGATTGGTCCAATGCTGGATATCAAAAATATTCTCATGATGAAAAATTACTTGAAAGCACGATTTATCAGTCACTTCATAACGATTGTGACTCTTGTCGTCTTAGTCTATTCTCTCTTGATTGGAGTCATCCTATGATTCGATTTTTAGTTTTAGCTGGCTATTTTGAACTGACCATTTATCTCCATTTGTCGGGCAAATTAAACCAGTACATCAACATGCACTATTCCTATCTGGCCTATATTTCCATGGTACTTTCCTTTGCTTTGGCAATCGTTCAATTGTATATCTGGATGAAGCAAGTCAAAACCCATAGTCATCTGAACAGCCGATTAGCTAAAGGAACTACTATTACTCTTCTGGCTATTCCTATTGTCGTCGGCTTAACTTTTCCAACTGTTAGCTTGGATTCTCAGACCGTTTCAGCAAAAGGCTATCATTTCCCCTTATCAGAAGGCACGGATCAAGCCATTCAGACAAGTGAAGGGACGACAAGCCAATATTTGAAACCAGATACCAGTTCTTATTTTTCAAAATCAGCTTATGAAAAGGAAATGCGAACTGCAGCGGATAAATACTTGTCCCAAGATAGTATTCAGATCACTAACGAAAACTATATGGAAGTAATGGAAGCCATATACGACTATCCAGATGAGTTTGAGGGTAAGACAGTCCAGTTCACAGGCTTTGTCTATAACGACCCCAGTCATGCCAATAGTCAATTTCTGTTCCGCTTCGGCATTATCCATTGTATCGCTGATTCTGGTGTCTATGGATTGCTGACCAAGGGAAATACCCGACAGTATGAGAACAACACCTGGATAACAGCCAAAGGAAAACTCGTCAATCACTATCATAAAGAACTCAAACAAAACCTCCCAACCTTGGAAATCGACAGCTTTACCAAAGTCGATAAACCAGAAAATCCCTACGTGTATCGAGTGTTTTAAAAGAAAAAACGAACAAGTTCTCTTCTGAATGACAGAAAAAGAGCCTGTTCGTTTTTTGTTATATGAGATATAGGAAGATACCGAAAATTCTCACTCATCAATAAAAAGAGACAATATTCGTTTCTGCATTACAGATTTCTAATATTGTCTCTTTATTTATACTTACAAGAATTGAATAGTTGAGCTTAATTTTTTTCATTAATTCTAGACGAATGTTCAGAGACCCATTTGGCGTAAGTGGTTAAGCTTTCATCTGTTAAAGACTCTACTGCGATAGTTACACACATATTTACCGCTTCTTCAACCGTTACAGAAAAACGATAATGATTTAACTGTAGAAATTTCACCAAAACGAAGAAAGCAGTTCGTTTATTAGCGTTGGCAAAAACATGCTTCTTTATTAATTGGACAAATAGTATTGTTGCTTTATCAAAAATTGTTGGATAAAGAGGCTTTCCAAAGACAAATTGTTCTGGTAAATTGACAATCATATTTAAAGCAAAAGGACTAACTGTCTGAATTTCCTTATTTGGAGAATAACACTGGATTGCTAAAGCATTTATTTTTTCAATTTGCTTTTCTGTCAATTATACTGTTATTTTCCCACCAAAGCTTTGAAAACATCGTTGTATCTGTCAAAGATTTTATCTACATTTAAGTCAAAGGCATCATCAGATACATAAGAAACCTGCTGACCCAATTCTTCAGATTTTACCCCACTTGGAATAGTGATTGAATTTCCTTGTTTTCTTGTTTTTACTACCATCTGATTTTCTCCCTTGATATGTTATAACAAATAATTACGGTAATTACAATGGCAGGATAATTCGCTACCGTAACAATCTCTATCAGAGCAAATAAATATTATGGTTTTGAAAAGTTATTAATGCCGCTATTTTAAATCGTATACCATTTCAAGCAATGCAAGTAGCTCAGTAAGAATAAGAGAGCCACTCATTAATCAAACTAGCGATTTCTTTAGGTGCTTGAGTATAAAGCTCATGGCTAAAGTTCTCTAGAAAAATAGTATCAAAATAGTCTGGTAATTCTTTTAAAGCTTCCTCTCTCCATCTAGCTTCATTAGAATAGCAAGGACTGATAAACAAGGTATCCCCCTCTTCTCTCTTGAAAGCTTGTATTTTCCGCCGTAGTCGGAGGAGCGCTTCTATATTTTCATAATCTATAGCTAACTCATATCTATCATACTCCGCATTCCAGTGATAGGACTGTCTTACAGCTTTCTCCATATTTTCTGACCAATACTTTGCTTCAGATTTCTCTTTAGAAATAAGAACATCTAAGTCCGAAACGACTTGAGATTCAATATAGTTTTTAGTTTCCTCTAACTCGGTATCTAAAGGTAAAATCTTATCCAAATCTAAATAGCCACCATCCAAAAGAATCAGTTTTTTCACTTCATGAAATTCCGATGCGAGATAACGAGCCAAATCTCCTCCAAGAGAATGGCCTATCAAACAGATAGATTCTTCCTCCACAATCTCATTTTTAAACCATGATTTCAATTCTGTTTCATCTCGAAGATGCTTTTCATACGGATTTAGAAAACGGACCTGCGAATCTAGCTCTTGAAGAAAATCCTTACTATGATAGACATTGCTTCCCAGGCCACCTATAAAAAATGTCTTCATTCAATTATTTAATACTATGCTTATTCATCTTTTGTTCAAAGATAGTCGTGATAATCTGACGCAATTCTTCGCGCTCTTTTTCCGGAATCTCACCACTTGTTTGAGCTGCAGCGTAGAGTTCAGGGTGTTCAATTGAAATGCGTTTAATCGTACGTGTAGTAGCATGTTTCCTGACGAAAAATGGGATGCGCTTAATCAAGTCTTGTGGGACGAGTGCAAGAATCTTCTCAGCAGTTTCCTTGTCACTAATCTTAGACGTAGTCAGCCCCTTCTTAATCATTTCCTGTTCTTTTTCTGTAAAATCTTTTAATTCCATTCGATTAGTCCTCCTATTTTCTTTAAGTTAAATTATATACCATTTGTAGCAAGACAACAAATAGTCTGTTTGTAAAATGCTCTCGATACTACAACTTTCCTGTCGCTCATAATTGCTCTTTAATGAAAAATCACAAATCCTTTTGGAGAGATGACAAGATAATTTTCCGCTTCTTGGCAATTGCTTGCTAGTGCTGCTGCTTCCTTCTCTAAAAGATAATCTTCTTTGGACTGGTTGAAAATAGCCTTGATGACTTGGTTATCGTAACTCCATTCTAAAACTAATACATCAGCTTTAATTTCTTGGAGACTATACTTGCCATGCTGAATAGTTGCTGACGCGTATTTCCGAACCTTAATCAGCCTCTTCATAAAGTTCAGCATATCATTGTCACTTGATACACGTTCCCAAGGCATACAACGACGGCAATCTGGATCTGGTCCTCCTGTCAAAGATAACTCTGTTCCGTAATAGATACAGGGTGTTCCCTTTTGTAAAAAGAGGAAGGATAAGGCTGACTTGACCAGTTGAGCGTCTTCATTGGCCGTCCACAGGATTCGTTCAGTATCATGCGAATCCAAGAGATTAAACATAACTTCTGAAATCTGCTGCTTGTAGTACATAGACTGACCATTGATTTCATCGATGAACTGGTTCGTCTTCTTAACACTTCGTAAGAAATAGTCCTTGATACTATCAGATAAAGGATAATTCATGACCGCATGAAACTCATCTCCATTTAGCCAAGGTTGAGCCGTATGCCAGACTTCTCCAAGGATATAAAGATCAGTCTTTTTAGCTAAAACTGCCTTGCGAAAATCCTTCCAGAATTGATGGTCAATCTCATTTGCCACATCCAAACGCCAAGCATCGATATCAAACTCTTCAATCCAATAAGTCGCAACCTTTAAAAGATACTCCTTGACCTCAGGATTGGCTGTATTTAGCTTAGGCATATAGTCCTCGAACCCAAAAGCATGATAAGGCAACTCTCTCTTATTGGTTAGCTTTTCAGTCGTCACTGGGAATTGTTGGATATGGAACCAATCTTTATAAGCAGATTGCTCACCATTTTTGACAACATCTTGCCATTGAGGAGATTGCGAACCAATATGGTTAAATACAGCATCCAGCATGATTTTCATACCACGCTGATGCGCTTGCTCCACCAGTTCCCGAAAGGTCTCCTTGTCTCCAAAATGACGGTCAATTTTAAAGTAATCTGTCGTATTGTACTTATGATTGCTCGTAGATTCAAAAATCGGACAAAGATAAAGTCCAGTAATGCCCAAATCTTGCAAATAATCCAGATGGTCAATAATCCCCTGTAAATCACCACCAAAGAAATCATCACTCTGAGGTGTGATAGATGAATCCCAGCCTAAAGTCCCTTCTGGGTTTAATAGAGCATTTCCATTAGCAAATCTCTCAGGAAATATCTGATACCATACCGTATTTGAAACCCAGTCAGGAACCTTGCAGGCATCAATCTCATGTATATAAGGCAACTTAAATCCATTCCCAATGGCATGAAGATTTTCTAGAGAATTTTCCACACACCCTTTATCGCCATACAAAATACTTTGAGCTTCTGTGTCCTTAAGTTCAAAGAGATACTGGATACGTGCAAAATCAACTGAGACTTCAACCTGCCAATAATCAAAGATGGCATCAGAAGTTATCTTGGCCATTTTCCTTGTATCTTGATAAAACTCCTCCATAAAAATAAAAGGGTCTCCATAGTGCAAGTTGATGCTTTCAATATCTCCTTTCTTAGTTCGAATCCGAATATGAAGCTTCTTATCCTTATAAAGATAGGTAAACTCCGACTCAGGCCTATGGTAAATAGCGCTTAATTCCACTGTATTTGTCTCCTGATTTACTTGGTTGTATTTACGACGCAAACGTTTTCATGGTTGTGATTTTAGTATACTACTTTCGTATTTTATTTTCAAGGCTTGTCCGTAGATTCTAGTGGTTTGGTTTTATAAATAAAAAAGCAGCCAGTCTTACAACTTGCTACTTTTCAAAGGATGATTTACAAATATCTTTCCAGCCACTCAATTTTTTTAAAATCCTTATTGTTATTGTGCTCATTTCGATAAGAATCTTGGGAAGAAGCCTTGTAAATACTTAAAAACTGTTCTAGATTTGGAATGCGAAAAGTGATGTTTTCGAGATGAATCAGCTCTATATCCGATTCCGAAACTCCTGCAAAATCAGGTAAAGAATCGATACTTCCGAATTCAACACTCAGACCATCTTTTTGGAATTCATGCTCATGAATATCTATTAAGGCATAGCCTAAGTGTTTCATCACTTTCATTATCTTGTCCCACTCATAAATTTTGAGATGATCAGGTGCTTCCCAACCTCTAGGATCACCAGGCACATGAATGTCAATGTCAGACGGCCTCCATTCTTCATTTGAACGGTATTCAAATCCCAAAGACCCCATGAGCGTCGGAGTGATTCCGACTTGGTTTAAATGAGAACAAATTGTTCGAAATTCATCAAATAGAGAATTCATTCCTCCTCCAATCGTTGATATAGAACTTAATCTCGTTGTGAATAATAAACTAATTTTTACATTCTATTCTTTCGGTTTTGAAAATACTTCTACTCGTTGAGCTAGAACTTTGATTTCTACAGGTAGGTTATCCGATTTATCGCCATCAACATCTGACTCCAATTCACTATCTGAAGAAATCTTAATATTACGCGCTCTGATATACTCAATATTATCATTGCCGACAACATCTCCTTTTAGTAAATCAGGAATGACGGATAATTTGGAGAATATAGAGGCATCTTTCAGAATCAAAATGTTGGCATAGCCGTCCTTGTTTTCTTCAAAAATTTTTTTGTCAGCGAAGTAATTTGTCAAGAGAACCAAAACATGACTCGCTTCACCAACATAATTTCCATTTTCCGTCTCCACCTTAATGTTAAAGACCTGATCCGTCATAACAGACTTCATGGTATTTACAGCATAGGCTAAAATACCGAATTTTGTCTTATCCTCGATTTCAACATTGTGAATCGCTTCAGGTAGAGAACCGATACTAAAAATATAACCAAAATAATTGTCATTCGCTTTTCCGATATCAATCTTATTGGTTAAATCAAAATCCAGTTCATCAATTGCACCATCGATGTCTTGATTGATTTCCAACAGTTTTGTAATGAGGTTACCCGTCCCACCAGGGATAATCCCTAACTTAGGAATGTAGTCTCTCTCAGCAATACCGGAAATGACTTCATTTACAGTGCCGTCTCCACCAAACACAACCACTGCATCGTACTGCTCACGAGAAGCTTCTTCAGCAAAATGTGTTGCATCCAAAGCTTTTTCGGTAATTTTGGTTTCTACGTGCTCAAAATATTCTTTTGCTTTATTCTCCAGTTTTTCTTTATAATCCAAAGCCTTTTCCCCACCAGAGGTAGGGTTGATAATTACCATTGCTTTTTTCATTAATATTCTCCTTAATTTTAAATAAAAATGTTTACATTTCGCCGTATGTAAGTAAATGTAATTCTATTATACAATGAAAATACGGAAAAGAGAAATATGACGTACTGGAGATTAATATAATTTTATTCTATTTTCCCATCTCCTAACTACAGCCTTTAAGGGTTCATCCAAGTAAGAAAAGGCCTTATCCTTTATCCAGTCAGGAATACCGTATGCCGCCTCGGCTATGCTACCAGTAATTGCAGCGAGAGTATCACTGTCGCCACCAAGTGAGATGGCATTTCTTATCGCATCTTCGAAGTCTCTACTTTCTAGAAATGCAATAATGGCCTGTGGTACGGTATCCTGGCACGTTTCATTGAAACGGTATGTAGGGCGGATTTCATCTAAAGTTTGAGATAGATTGTAGCCGTATTCCTGCTCAATATAATCCTTAATCCGTCTTTTACATTCTGTATGATTGTCATTAATTGCTTGCTCATAATCTCCGCAATAACCTCCAAAGTAATAACGACACAGAAAGATAGCATCAGCTGTAGCCATTGCACCTTTGATACCTTCTGGATGATTATGAGTTACCTCTGCAGAAAGACTCGCAAATTCCCTAGATGATGGCCACATTCCGGTTCTCGCACAAAAACCACAGTCCATTGTCCAAGCACATGGAGAAACACGCATAGCCGAACCATTCCCAAAGCTATTATAAGGCTCACGGTTATCGCTGTTTAGCCATGCATTAAACCGAGCACCATAATCAGCATCAGGATACATTCTACCATATTTCTTCATAGCATCAATGAAGTCGTCTTTTTGTCCCCCATTCATAATCGCCTCTGCAACAGCACAGGTCATAACCGTGTCATCTGTAAAAAAGCAATCATTCCGAAATAAAGGAAAGTCCTTCGTTTTGATATTGTTCCATTCGTAAACAGAACCGATAATATCTCCGATAATTGCTCCTAGCATCAGATACCTCCTTGTGACATATCAGATTCATTACACATTCCCAATGGATTGCTCTTTAAAAATGGCTCAACTAAATCAATCCACTCCTGATGTAGGTAAGATGACAAATAACCGTGATTATAACCCTTTGCTTCATACAAAATTGTATTTGAATGTAGCTGATGAAATAATTTCGCTGATTCTTTCACACAGTTCAATTCTTTTTCACCATAGATATACAGAACGTGAGCCTTGCTAGCAGAAATCATATCTTTCAGCTTGTAATGCCCCATATAGGTTTTGTAAATGGTCACCAATGTTTTGACAGGCGTCCTTGGCAGATCCTCCAAATAATAAGCTTTTATTTCCTCTGGATAAGCTAGTTTAGGATAGAGTTTGTTCATCATGCTTAACTGAAGTTTGCAAGAGAATTTATTGAACATCAGTTTACCAAATAGAGACACTAGAAAGATGCTGATTTTAGATAACCTTGGTTGAGGAATACAGAGGCTTCCGTCTATAATGGCCTTCTCAGCAATTTCACTGTCTAAAGACAAAAGCTCCATGGCAATTTGACCACCAAGTGAAACACCACCGATTGCAAACAATTTCCCACCACAGTTTGCTTTGATATAGTCCAGAATCTCCAAAGCAGAATCTTCAGTAGAAACATAATCAAGTTGATATTCTTCGCCGTGACCATTCAAAGTAGGTAAAATAACACGGTATTTTTCTGACAAGATTCGTGCTTGACGAAGATAATACCACCAAGAACTGCCACCACCATGTATCAGTAAAATAGGAGGCAAATTCTTATCACCAAATTCATGGAATTTCATGTTTAAACTCCTTACTGTAGGACTTTCACTAGCTAATTTTCCTTGTTCAATCAGCTCTTAAAAGCAGTACCACACACTCGACATAAAACGAGTGAACACTATGTATGCCAATAGAACATGTATGTGGGAACATGTCTATAAACCTTTTGACAATAGCATAAGGTTATCGTTAAAAGGTATTACCCCGACAAACTGTGATTTACTCATTTCATTAAATCAGCTATTTCTTTCTTCCCATACGCCTTTACATTCTGAATTACATTCTGTTTCCTCTTTATTGATTCAAACAATGATATATCTAGTACATTTGCGAATTCTTCAAACTGAACCTGCCCGATTCTTCTTATTTCTTTAAGTTTCTCGGCATCTCTTACCTTTCTTTCTGCCTCACTCTTGGGGTATCCTTGCCCAAATGGCTCCGAGAAAAGAGCTTCTATTGTTCTTTCAAGATTTTCAGTACCTGACCATGTATAATCTTCACCTAATGGTAATGATATCGCATTTCCATTATTAATCTGAGCAAATAAATAGGCATCATTCGGTGTAGGTGCATACCCGCAAATGACATCTGGCATACTATTACAAGCAAGCATCATTCCTTGTCCGGAAGAACAGCCCGTAACAACGAAATCAACTGTCCTACTTGCCAACAAGATACCTATAAGAATAGAAATTTCTATATACGAGTATTTTCCATTTTCTTCCATCGTACAGCCAAAATTTATAACCTCAGATTTCTTTGGAGCATACTTTAATACAGCATCATAGATTATTTGATTTTTGGTCGCTTGCGAACTTGCTTGAATAACTCCGATTCTCATCATTTCACCTACTACTTCTAATTTAATTATTTCTTTTTCTTTGGTTTGGGTGCCGGTAATTCATCGTATATTGAATTGAACAAGCCTTTATTTTCTACACTTCATTTATTCACTGGTTGCAACTTTTGACATCAAAACTACCGCCTCCACATGTCTTGACGGTTACTACCTATACTGTGAAACGAAATCAAAGCTGCTGAATATCCGTATTAAACTATTAAACGTAACTAATGCGAGTATTTACGGCTTCGTTAATATACAGTATTGTTACATCTATGCCAAGTTTCCGATAGTTAGTTCTTCTTTCTTTATTTAAATCTTTACAAATCCAACTAGCGAGAAGGGTTGTTTATCTCAAAACTCATTGAACCTTTGGTTCCTCGATTAGTATAATAATTTCCTTCTAGTTGATTTGGATTATCAATATCAAGAATTACCGTCCCATAATGTATAGGACTTTGCAATTCAGCCCTTGGGCTATTTAAATATGTATAAATTAATTTTTGTGTTCCATTATCATTGATAATTGATGCTGTAATGCTATGGCTCGAACTTTCACCCGTTTTAAACTTAACTTTAATAGTCGTAAATGACTGTTCAATAGTAAGTTCACAATTTCTTTCATTCTGATCATAGTCCGTCTTGAAACTACCTACATAATTCGCAAATAAAATTGGAACATTATGAATCTTAGATAGTAATGGCCACCGCCATGCTGTTTTTTCAAAAATAGCCATAATAATTGCTGTAACTGATATAGCTTCACCAATATACCCAATGGCTGAATATACCAATGCCAAAATATCAGATTTAAGATTCACTGCAATCTCTTGGCCACTTATTAACAATCTTAATAACAAGCAAATTGCAAAAACCCATATTGTAATATTCAAAAATTTTTTCTGCTGTTCATTCATAAGTTTTATTTATAATCCAAAAATTCAATCATTCTAACTAAAAAAGTTTTTGTATCCTGTAAATTCCATTTCTGCTCTGAACGAAAAAGGTAATACATTCCACTTACTTCAACCCAATTTAAATTCACTTGAGACACTATGTAATATAACGCTTGCTGTAACAACCCTGTGTAGCTATTACTATTGAAAAACATCTGTTCAGGTATATTCCAGACCAAACATTCTATCAAATATGAAGAAATGCGTTCGTTTGTCAATCCTAGCTCCTGCATCTCGTTCTTAATATGCTTCATAATCCTAACTAAATATTTATATTTATAGTGAGTAGATTTATTCTTAGAGATACCATTTTGTATATGAACTTTAGGATAATTAATTACTTCATAATTTCCGTTTGAGGTAAAAAATTTGATGCCTTCAACAAATTTTTCAGATGACCTGCTACCAATATATCTATAATTTCGATATTGAAAACATGGGACTACATCTGCATTTACGTGATATGAGTTAGAATTAATATTGATACACTTATTGCCAATAGAAACTGATTCTGCACCAAATTTTGAAATTAACGCTTTAATCACTTCGTTTTTAAATACATTAGCATTGGTGCTGCTACTAGAGTAATTATAGTCTAGGTCCGATAACCCATCTACATACTCACAATAAAATAAAGATTTCACCATGATACAGATATCAATGTCGCTATTTTTCTTTACATTCGTATTATTTGCATAAGAACCTTGGGCAAAAATTTCATATTCATACTTTGAAGAGAGCCCACTCCTTTCTATTGCATCTTTAATCATTCCAATAGTATTTTCAACCCGTGTTTCTTCAGTGGCAGATAACGGCTTAATCCATGATTGTAATGCTTCTTCAGAATATCTCATTATAAAACAACTCCATTTTAGTTTTTTGGTTAATTCATAAAAAGTAACCGATATTAAAAAAATCCTACATATAATTATACCACTAAACAAGAAAAAAGGCTGCAAACATAGTGAACTATACTATGCCTACAGCCTTATAAATCAACTTCTGTTCCTTCCAAAAATCTAACGGTTATCTGTCCATCCTCCGAAATCAAAATACTATCTAGTACCTGACACATCTCAAAGGAATCATATTCCCAACACTCCTTATTTATCAATTCAGCCAGTAACACACTGTAATGCTTTTCTAATAACTGGTTTTCTTCCAAGATCTTATTCCACTTTCCATGCAACAAATCCATATTCTCACTCAGTAGTTTAACTGCCATCATTACAGCTTTCTCTAGTGTTCCCTCATCGATATGGTTATTCTGACAACCAATCTGTCCCTTTACCTTATAACGGTTGTTACACTGCCAAACTTTACGTTTGCCACGACTGGTCGTCCAGTTCTTACGTCCAAAAGCTGAACCGCATTCTGCACAGAACACCTTGGTAGTAAAAGGGTTGTCCTCATTTTGCATGATGTAGAAGAAATTGAAAAAGAAAATAGACTTCAGACAGCTATTGATGTTGTCAGAGAACAGTTTGGCTTTTTAGCCATACAAAAAGGAACCGTCCTAACTGAAGGTTCCTAAAATATTGAACGCAGTAAACTTATTGGCGGTCATTCCGCTGGTGGATTGGAGGGATTAAAATGATTGACCGTTCATATTTACCATTTCAATCAGCAAGAGAGTACCAGGATACAAAGATGCAAAAATGGATGGGCTTTTTCCTATCTGAACATGCATCAGCACTCTCTGATGATACAAACAAAGTAACGTACATGTCTGACTTATCACTAGAGAAGAAATTATTACTCCTCAGTCAAGTATACGCCGGGCAGCTACGCACACGCATTCAAGTGATTGAAAAAAACAAGCGTGTTTCCTACACTGGAACAATACCAAGTCTGACCAAAGATTTCATTTTGATAAAAACTACAACAGGTCACATCAATTTGAAATTAAAAGACATTATTAGTATTGAACTTGTCGAGGAGGTGCTCTATGAATCAGCTTGAGTTTCAGCGTAATCACCTACAAATGGACTATTATAGCGAGAGCTACCAAGATTTTGAACGTGACTTCTACCGCTACTCTAACATGAATATTCCATTGACCTTCCTAACTGATGATATCCTAAAAACAATGGCGACTTCACGTAAGAATTACTTTGTCCTCAATAAGGAAAAGTCCAGAGATAACCGCGATCACTTCTTCATATTTGAAGTAAGTACCGTAGATGAGAATCCGCTAATCTATCATTATACATATAAGAAAACTACAATATATTTAGCAGAAAAATAGGAGCAGTTCAATTGACTGTTCCTATTTTTAATATTCATAAAATCTAAAGTCTTTATACTCTTTAACAATGGAGTCGCCAACCAGAACAGACTATACTGACCAGCGACTACCTTAAATTTAATGTTTCAGATTTATTTTCTTATCTCTAATTTCATAAACTACATCTGCTACATTTTCGAGTAATCGTTTATCGTGGGTGATAAACACGATAGTTCCGGTGTACTCCTTCATTAGTATTTCCAAAGCCTCTAAACTTGGTATGTCAAGGAAGTTACTGGGTTCATCCATTATTAGGATGTTATATCTACCCATGAGCATTTTAGCAAGCAACAATTTTATAATTTCTCCACCGCTTAAAACAGATAAACTTTTTCCAATATCGTTCTGTTTGAACCCCATAGATGCTAGCACTGAACGAATTTCTGATATATTGTAGTCACAATCCTTCTGCATAAACTCCATAACATTCTGATTACTGTTGTACTTGTAACCATTCTGTGCAAAGTAACCTATTTTTGCCTTAGGCGAAATAGAAATTCCTTCTTCATGGTTTAAGATCATTTGGATTAAAGTTGTTTTTCCGATTCCATTACCACCAGTTAACGCCACTTTTGCTCCTAACGGAATTTGAAAAGATGCATTTTCAAACAGAGCCTTATCCCCAAATACTTTATTAATTTCTGCACCGACTATAGGGTATGGATTATGGAGCTCCAATGCTTTACTTTGCCTGAAACGAATTCTGCGAATGCCTTCCGGAGCTTCTACTTTTCCTAAGGCCGCAATCCTGTGCTCTAGGGTTTTAGCAGCATTATACATCTTTTTTTCCTTACTTCCTATTGATTTTTGATGAGCTAAACGCCCTCCGTCTTCAGTACTTTTTTTCTTTGAAGAACCTTTTGCCTTCTGTTCTATTTTACGAGCCTGTTTTCGCTTTTCCTCCGCAGCCCTTTCCAATCGGGCACGTTCCGCAATAAATTGTTCGTATTCTGCAGCTTGGCTCTTACGTTCTTCCTCTTTCTGACGAAGATAATCAGAATAGTTTCCCCAATACTCAGTGATTTTGCCATCTTTCAGTTCCCATATTTTATCTACTATTTCATCAAGAAAATAGCGGTCATGGCTAATAACTAACAGTGCACCTGTAAAATATTTTAGCTGTCCTATTAGAAAATCAATTCCTTCACGGTCTAAATGGCTCGTAGGTTCATCCGCTAAAATACCATGAACCTGTGCCGATAAGGCCTGTGCTATTTTAAGCCTTGTTTCTTCACCACCGCTCATAGTCTGTATATTTAATTGCTCAACACCTAGCTTGCCTACAAGTGCAAAATCTTTTTCCTCCTGCAGAGTTACTTCGTCCAACTGGGGAATATAGGCAAGTTCACCCAGACGATTCATTTTACATCCTGGGGGAGTTAATTCTCCTAAAAGTACCCTGAGTAAAGTGCTTTTTCCAGCACCATTTGCTCCTACTAAACCAATACGGTCATAATCATATACTTCTAATTCATTTATATCTAAAACATCGCGTCCTTTGAATTCCACACGAATGTCTTTTGCTTTTAATATTAATTCCATAACATTTCCTCCTGTCTATAATCGCATTCTTTCATTTGCTTGTATGCAGGGAAAACCCTGCGATTTTAGCAGGAAGAGTTACATGAAAATAAGATACATAAATATTCCTCCAATATTGTTTATTTTAAATCTAATTTTCTAACCTCAGTTATCATTTGGCAAACTATAGCAATGCCAATAATTAAAATACCTGATAGTAAAAACCAATGATTTACACCGATTTTATCAGCAAAGAATCCAGAAAGAATTAACCCAATTGGCATAGCAAGTGACATGATACTTCCGATCAAAGAAAATACACGTCCTAAATATTCAGGCTTAATTTTCTCCTGAAAAAGAGCTGTTTGCACACCGCTATAAAATGGCACCGAAAGCCCCATTATTGCACAGCAAACTACGAATATTACAAATCCATTTGGAGGAAGTATTCCCGAAACGGCTAAACTGGTCCCCATTATAAAAAATGAACTTGTTATTAGTAATACATGCTTTTCGAAGCCCCCTAATCTTCCTAATAATAAGCCTCCTGCTAGCATCCCAAATGCAAAGGAAATTTCCGTAATAGAAATATGCACAGGCGTTCCATTAAAGTGTTCCATGCTTATTAAAGGAAATAGTGCATTGATTGGCATATAAACAAAAGTATATAGTGTTCCTAAGAGTAATAAGGCAAACAATCCTTTGTTTTGTCTCAGAACCACAACTCCTTCTTTCATCTCCCTTATGAAATTTGGTTCTAAACTTTGCACTTGATTACCCAGCTTAGGTATACGTACAATTGCTACCGTAATAGATGCAATCACAGCACCCAATACGTCGATGGCAATAATAGCATTTAAATCCCAAACGGAGTATAAGAGTGCTGCAACTGCCGGACTAACAATATAGCTTATAGACTGCAAAGACTGACTATAGCCTGCGCATTTCGTTAGCTGTTCTTCTGGTACTAAAAGTGGTGTAACCGCATTGAGTGCTGGGGTATGAAAAGCTGTTCCAATGCTACGGATAAACAATACTATCATAATCATCCAGACAGGTAGCTCCATACAGAATGCAACAATAGCAAGCACTGCACCAGCTGCTGCGATAATTAAATCGGCACCAATCATTATCTTCTTCCTATCATGACGATCCACTAGCACACCAATGGCAGGTCCCAAAATCGCATAGGGTAAAAAACCTACTAATGAAGCCATAGACAAGACCATCGCAGATCCTGTTTTTTCTGTAAGGTAAAAAATAATCGCCATTTGCAGGATGGCACTAGTGATTAATGATACTGCTTGCCCTGCCCATATTGCATAAAATTTTCGTTTCCAATTGTTGTATTTTTCCATTTATATTATCTCCTGCATATTATTTTGCTTGAATTTCTATTTTGAATAGCATTCTAGGCAATAAAAAATGCAGGCCAAACCCCACAATGTGGCTTTTGGTCTGCATACATACAATTTGGAAACATTCATATTAAAGACATAGTTAAATAAAGGTATAGTTAAATAACCAATATCCTCACCGTAACTAATGAATGCTCAATATCGTATAAATAAGCACAACAAAAAAGCCTATCATCGGGTATAGATTCTGCTTTTTTTATTGCCAGCTTATCTTAAACGCATTGAGGCTGTCATAGTTTCGGTTCCTCCTACATCTTTGTTTATATCAATTTATAGTATAACACAACAAGATGATATGTTCAATATAAAAGTTATGGAATGAGACTCATACTTCCAATTCGATGCCAGATTTAAAGGATATGACGAAGTTTTCTTCATAGACTGTAACGCTCTGGATTATCTTCCTTAGTAGCAAGCGATTAGCTTTCACAAAATCTTCTGTTTGTAGTTTTAAAAATTCATCAGGATTTTCTAACTCAACCTCAAAATATTTCATTTTACATTCCCTCATTTCATTTATTGATAAATTGAGTTTGCAAAAAAGAGTGGACAATTTTTGTCTACTCTTAACCTTTAAAATAGTTTTTTTTAATCGATTTGAAGTTGCCTAAATTATTACTTATTCGGTAAAATGAAGTATTGCTTTCAACAGATTTCCTTCAACTACACTTCACTTGATTCAAACAAGGTGGGTACATTTCTATTCCCACAAACTCCTTGTCAATGGAAACAAACACGTACCCACAGGGTAAATGGAAATAGAAACTGATAATTTCTAGCTATCACTTCTATTCATTCCAAAAATTTTCTCACTCTGATACTTCCCCACTCCAATACAAAAAGCATTGCAATCAAGGCTTTTCATTATCCCTTTCATTCAAAGGTTTCTAGGTTTTTACGAGCAGAGCAACACACTCCACGTGTGGAGTTAGTCAACATCTATATTATATAACGAAAGTGATAGAGTTGTTGTTTAAAATTAAACTTTAGAATGAAAATATTTAAAAAAAGTAGATCACTTTTAGAAGTGTCCTACTTGTATTATTTTTATTTAAAAAGGGATAAATCCTTAACAAAAGGGGTGTACTCCCGCGCCTTCGGGAAGGAAAAAAAGAAATGGCGCAAAATCAAGGTTTTATTTTTGAAATTTACCAGAAAATACCCTTAATGAAAGTAACGTAGTTCTTGTTGATGGTCATAGTGTGTTCTATTGATGCACGTTCAACGGTTACTAGATTTAGGTTAAAATCGTTAAAGCCCATATCATAGTTTAAAAAAGCGATTATACAAAAACTTGTATATCGCTCTGTTTGTTCACTTACTTTGACAAAGTGGAGGTATCTATCCTCAAGGTCCTCAATGCATTCCATACTGCCAGTAGCGTTACACCAACATCTGCAAAGATTGCCTCCCACATATTAGAAATTCCCAATCCACTTAGAACCAAGAAAATTAGTTTAACTACAATAGCCAAGGTCATGTTTTGCCGAGCTATTCTGACTGTCTTTTTAGCCAGTCGAATGACTTGAGGAAGTTTTCCAAGGTCATCATCCATCAGTACAACATCTGCTGATTCAATGGCTGCGTCCGAACCTAGCCCTCCCATAGCAATACCAACATCTGCCCTAGCAAGAACCGGTGCATCATTCACTCCATCTCCAACAAAGGCAACAGCCTGCTGAGACTGAGTCAGAATTTCCTCAAATGTACTCACCTTATCCTGAGGCAAGCAATCTCCAAATGCATCATTGAAGGCAAATTGCTGTGCAAATTCATCAACCACTGCCTGACGATCACCTGAAAGGAGAACCGTTTTTTTAATTCCGACCGCCTGTAAATCCTTCAAGGCCTCGATGCTCGTCTCCTTCACTTGGTCTGTGATAAGGAAATAGCCTAAAAAGTGACTGTCCTCTGCCAAATAGAGAACTGTTCCTGTGCTGTCAATAGCTGGATAAGCAATCCCTTGAACTTCCATTAATCTAGCATTCCCAAGATAGAGCTGTCTGCCATCTATCCTACCGGACATGCCCTGCCCTGGTAGCTCGGTAATCTGACTCACCCTATTCTCGTCCACTTCCTGTCCATAGGCTGTTCGAATCGAGTTTGCGATTGGATGATTGGAATAGCTTTCCAAATGGGCAGCGAGGTACAGAATATTATCCTCGATACCTTCTGCGTTGACAACGGTATCTACCGCAAAGATACCTTTTGTAATTGTCCCCGTCTTATCAAATACGACCGTATCCAACTTGGCAAGAGCCTCTAAATAATTTCCACCTTTCACTAAGACACCTAATTTAGATGCTCCCCCTAGCCCGCCAAAGAAACTCATTGGTACCGAAACCGCAAGAGCACAAGGGCAAGAAATGACTAAAAAGGTAAGTGCCCGATAAAGCCAAGTCGACCACTCCCCTAAACCAAGCAAGGGAGGCAGGCTTGCAAGCAGAAAAGCGATTCCGACAACCACTGGTGTATACACACGCGAAAAACGTGTGATCATCCGTTCCGTCTCCGCTTTTTTATTGCTTGCATTTTCAACTAATTCCAAAATTTTGTTGACCGTTGATTGCGAAAAAGTCTTTCTCACTTCAATTACCAATGGACTAGTCAAATTGATCACACCACTTGTAATGTCCTCACCAACGCCAATTTCCCTAGGCAGTGATTCTCCTGTCAAGGCTGACGTATCCAGAATAGAACGACCTTTTCTGACCAGACCATCTAGGGGCACCTTCTCCCCAGGCTTAACTAAAATATGGTCCGCAACCCTTACTGTTTCAGGGTCTACTTGAACGGCTTCTCCCCCCTCTAGTCTCCAAGCCTTAACCGACCGAATATCCATCAATTGTGCAATGGACTGACGAGATTGAGAGGTGGCCTTGTCTTGGAAATACTCCCCAATCTGATAAAAAAGCATGACGGCTACTGCCTCTGGAAATTCTCCCAAGAGAAAGGCTCCTAAGGTCGCGATACTCATCAAAAAGTTTTCATCAAAAATATTGCCACGTTGAATATTTTGAACCATCTTGATAAGAACCTTATGACCGATAATGATATATAGGGTCAGATAATAGACCAGACGAATCCAGAAATACTCCTCTGGCAGGAAAAAGCCGAAGGCAAATAGAATCGTAACAGCAAGTAGCAGCTCTTTCGCCCAATCTCGTTTTTCTGGAAGTGCCTCTTCCTTTTTCTCACTGATCACTTCGATTCCAGGTTCAATAGCATCTACTAAGTCAATAATTTCCTTATCTATCCCATCTTCGCTTTTTGTTTCCAAAGTCAGCTTTTGAGCTATCAGATTGACAGTGGCAGATTCTACCTGCTCCAATTGATTGACAGCACGTTCAATCTTAGCAGCACAATTGCCACAGTCAATTCCCCGAAGTACATACTCTTTCTTCATGTTTTTCCTCCTTCAAATGCTTCAGTGTCAAAGACAAGACTGATGCGACATGATTATCCGCAAGTTCATAATAGGTCATCTTTCCTTTTTTCTCCCCCTTGACCAATTGGCAGTCCCGCAGATAGCGTAGTTGGTGAGAAATAGCAGATTTGGTCATCTGTAACGCAATCGCTAAGTCTCCGACACAAATTGTTTTTTGCCGTACTGCTTGTAAAATCCGCAAACGAGTTGGATCAGAAATCGCCTTAAAAAAATTGGACATATTTAGCAATGTAACGGTATCAAACTCCGTCTCATGGACCCCTTGAATTAAATCTGGATTACAAGCTGTTAAACACTGTGACATATTTTGTATTCCTCCTATCCTAAAGTTGTATCAAGTAACATCATAATTAGAAATCCGTCCATAAACTCACCTGTTGCAATATCGGTATTCTTGTGTTCTTGAGCACCTGGCACAAGTTTTTCCACTACAACATAAATCATGGCTCCTGCCGCAAATGAGAGAGCATAAGATAGTAGCTGGGGCATAGACATAACAGCATAGGCCCCTAAAACAACTGCAATCGGCTCAACAATCGCTGACATGGCGCCATAGTAGAAAGCTGATTTCCTACTTCGCCCTTCTGCCCGTAGCGGCAAGGACAAGGCAGAGCCTTCTGGAATATTTTGGATACCAATTCACAAGGCTAATCCAAGGGCACTCATCCACGTAAAGGAAAGTCCAGTTGTGGCATTTGCCACACCAACTGCTAAGCCCTCTGGTATATTATGAATCACTACCGCCAGATAAAGCAGCATGGTCTTTGATAAGGGTCTTTGGGGATTCAAAATCCCTTCCTTATCACTCATCTGTTGATTCAAATGCAGGTGGGGAACCAAATAATCAATAAAGCGGATAATTAAGCCCCCGACAATAAAAACCAACAGCCGTCGGCAACCAGTAAAATCTGTTTGCAGCCATTGACTGGCTATAGCCAAATGAAAGGACAAGCAAAGACCAGACTGCAGCTGCCGTCATAATACCCGCTGCCAAGCCCATCATCATATCCATGAATTTTTGATGAATGGTTTTGACAAAAAAGACCAAACTAGCACCGATAATGGTACAAAACAGGTGAATAAGCCAGCTAATAAAGCTTGCATTACTGGTGATAGAGATGAAAAAAATGACATCTTATACCTCAATAATCGATAATAGTTGAGCAACTGTTCAACTATTACCATTATAGTTGAACAGTTGCTCAATTGTCAAGGAAGAAAGTAAAAAAGCTATGAGAAATCCCCATAGCTAGGTGGGTATGTTTATTCCCATTACCTCCTAGTCTATGGAAACAAACACATACCTATAGGGTATTCTACTCACTCTGATACCTATCCTACCATATAAGAAAAATAGTTCCACAAACCATCATAGTGATATCTGAAAATAAAAAAGGGGGGCCAAAACTATTCCCACAGACACCTCACATGCAGGAACATTTTGAACCTCCACTGAGTATGTGGAAATAAATTTCAGACATTACTGCTATCAATAATACTATCTCAACTCAGACTGTTAGATTTATACTTCACTCAAAATTCAAAAAAGGCTTAATATCAAGCCTTTTGTAAACCCTGAAACGGTAGACTATATCTTTTTCTCCAGTAGTCCCAAAACCTCGATATGTGCTTACATCTTGCTTTTCCTTCTACAAATTGACTAAAGTTAAATTTGGAGTATTAGAGGAACTGAAATATCCTATTTCTAACCTATAGTTATGCCTATTCGGTTCGAGTTTCAACTAAGTATATTCCCCATTCAGCTAATTCTACAGGCAAATCATAAACAGTTTTTCCATTACTTTCATAGATTTCAGAGATTCCTGGTGAAGTCTTAGAAAAAGTTCCCCAAGCTGTCACTAGTTCTTCTACAAATTGAATATTATGAGGTTCAAAAAAATCATTAAATTTCGATAGTTCTTTACTATAAATTGTCACAACATTATAGCTATCAAGCATGATCTCATCATGACTTTTATGCCCACCAAATCCAAACTTACTTAGTCCATCATTAACAAGTAAATCACCGTATCTAATCAACAGTGCTAGGCATTCCTCTCTTGAACAACCATCAATATAATAAACATCCTTATGAGATTCCTTGATAATATTCTTTTCTATCACTTTTTCTCTATCAATACTGACAGGCAATTCCAAAATAAAAAACAAGGGCTCATCATGAATCGCAATAAAGTGTTGAAAAACCTCTAATATTTTTTCTGCGTGTACATTCGCCATCAAATGATGTTCAGTTAACTTTGTAAATGATTCAAACAGGTTTTCTACCAAGCTAACTTGGTGACCTTTTACTAAATTCAACATTATGCGTCCTCCAGAGAATTTAAACAATATCCACATTTATAATCTCATTATACCATTAACCCACTAAAAAGACTGTAACTTCCCAGTAACAGTCTCTTATAAATCTACCTCAGTTCCTTCAAGGAAAGTTACTACAATTTGTCCAGCTTCTGAAATACTGATGTGGTCGAGAACTCGATTCATGATAACTCCATCAAATTTATCTAAATCTAGTATCTGATACATCTGCTTTGCATAGTGCTTATGGAGAAGATTTGCTCCCTGCTCTAGCTTTTGCCACTTAGCTACCACATCAGATCTATGATCTTGCAATATTCCAACTGCTTTCATAAAGGCTTTCTCAAGCATTTCTTCATCAATATGATTGTTTAAACATCCAATCTGACCTTTAATCCTATATCGATTGTTACACTGCCATACCTTCCGTTTACCACGACTTGTCGTCCAATTTTTTCGACCAAATGCTGAACCACACTCTGCGCAAAATACTTTTGTTGTAAAGGGATTGTTTTCTTTCTGCATGATATAAAATTGGAGCTTATATTGTTCTCTAAATCTCTTTCTTCTTGCTATTTCTAACTGAACAATCTCCCACTTCTCTTTATCTAAAATTGGTTCATGATTGTTTTCAATATAGTATTGATTAACTTGTCCATCATTATCTATTCGTTTCTTCGTCAGGAAATCAACAGTATAGGTTTTCTGAAGCAAAGCATCACCCTTGTATTTTTCATTTTGAAGCATCTTCCATATAGCACTTGGGCACCACTTTGCTTTACCTGTGCAACCTGGTATTTCCTGTTCTCTTAACTCTTTGGAAATAAATTCTGGACTGTATCCTTCTAGAAATCTATCAAATATATACCTCACGACCTTTGCTTGTTCAGAGTTTATAATTAGATTTCCTTTTTCATCTTTGTCATATCCCATAAAGTTTGTAGTATTTACCTGAACTACACCACGCTCAAACTTCTTACGAATTCCCCAAGTTGAGTTTTCTGAAATAGATCTTGATTCATCCTGTGCAAGCGACGATAGAATAGTAAGAAGTACTTCTCCTTTTGAATCTAAGCTATCAATATTCTCTTTTTCAAAAGTTACTCCAATACCTAGATCTTTCAGTTCTCTTACATACTTGATGCAGTCCAATGTATTTCTAGCAAATCTACTAATAGATTTAACTAAAATTCTGTCAATCTTACCTTCTCTACAATCCTGTATCAGTCGGTTAAAAGCTTCACGTTTTTTTGTATTAGTTGCTGAAATACCTTCATCTGCATAAATATCTACCAGATCATAATCTTCATGTTTTAAGATGAATTCACGATAATAATTGACCTGATTCTCATAACTTGATAGCTGTTCGTCTTGGTCTGTAGACACTCGACAATAAGCGGCTACTCTGATTTTTTTCTGAATTTGAGATATGACTGTTTGCTGTAGCTTTCTGGCCGGTATAACTGTAATGTTTTTCTCCATCTTCAATCCTTTCTAACACAGTTACTGGTGAACTTAGTTTCCAATCTTCAATATCCCTTTCAGGGACTCTCATACCTTTACATGAATTTTTTCCTTCTTTGATATATTTGGAACAACACCAAATAATCTTTTTCTTATAAGATACCTGTCTTTTTAATGTTGAACCACAATACTGGCATTTTAACATTCTGGAAAATTTATAGCTTTTATTTGTACCTTGGGATCCGAGAACAGCTTTTCATTTTTACCTGAACCTTTTCCCATATTTCCTTAGATATAATTCCTTCATGATTATCTTCGATATAGTATTGTTCCAACTGTCCCTGATTTAATTTCTTTGGACCGTTTACACCATCATGAAAGTATTTTTGAAGCAGTAAAGAGCCTTTGTATTTTTCGTTTTTTAAGATATTACGAATTGTGCTATCATACCATTTCTTTCCTGTTACGGTTGGAACCCTGTCCTCATTAAGTTTTTTAGCAATCCTATGTGTACCCATTCCTTCTAAATAACTATAAAAGATGGTTCTCACTATTTGCGATTCTTCTTGGTTTATAACAAGTTCTCCTTTTTCGTTTAAATCATACCCTAAAAACCGTTTAGCATTAATGAGTAATTCTCCCTTCTGGAACTTTCTACGAAAACTCCACCGTTGGTTTCCGCTCATGCTGTGTAACTCTTCCTCAGCTAAACTTGCTAACACAGTCAAGACAACTTCACCTTCATTGGATAAGGTGTGGATATTCTGCTCTTCAAAAAAGATATCAATACCTAGAGTTTTTAACTCTCGACTGATTTCAAGAACATTGTTAAGATTTCTTGCAAACCTAGATATTGACTTAGTATGGATAACGTCAATTTGTCCTTTTCTACAAGCATCTAACATAGTTTGAAAATCAGGTCTATCATACTTTGATCCTGAAATCCCTTTATCAGAAAAAACACCCAAAAACTCAACATCTTCACGTTCAGCATACAACTTTTCAAAATAGACTTTTTGATTCTCTAGCGAATCAAGTTGACTTCCGTTGGTTGTAGAAACTCGAACATATGCACAAATTCTCTTTTTTCTTTTGTTATTCTTTGCTTCAATTTTTCTTATATTCATTTTTCCTTATATTCATTTTTCCTCCTACAAGAAGTTTTTACACACTATATATCCCTCTAAACGCTATATTAGTCAAGTAATCAGCAACCCTGTACTTTAACAAAATGTCTTTATTGTCCTCTTACCTGAATAGGTACTTTCAAGATAGATTTTTCCGGTTTTAAGAAAAAATCAAAAAGAAAAAGCCTGATGTATTTCACCAGGCTTAGATTTTTTATTTGAAATTTAATCGCAATATGTTATAATAAACATAGAAAAAGGAGCTGAGCTACCAACTCAACTCCAATGTAGAACCGTTAAAAAGACG